>JALGTI010000429.1 GCA_029821455.1 Candidatus Zipacnadia bacterium
AAAGGAAGTCTGCAACAGAGAAGTGACCTGGCCCCAGATGGGAAATGCACCCGGCTCGTAGGCGATAGCCCGGGTAGTGCCATAGTGATCCTCGACACGCCGATAATGGTTGCCAAAGGGGGTTGCGATGGCCAGGGCCTGCACGATCAGGCTGAGGCCCACAAAGCCCATCACCACCCATCGCCCCCGCGTGGTCTCCCACAAGCGCTGCATTCCCAGGACTGCTGGTATCATCAGCAGCGGCACGATGGGAACCATATAGCGCGGCCCCCACGACCAGAAATCCAAGATGTTAACCTGCAGCAAGTAGGGGCCAGCCAGGACCGCCACCATTGCCAGGCCCAAGATGGTCTCAGCCTTCCAGTGCCGCCACAATCGGCGCAAGCCAAGAAAGCCAAGCAGTAGTAGAGGCGCGTAAATGAACAGACCCGAGCCGGGGCTGAAGAAGTAATAGACAAACCGGGAGAGCACCACGCTTGGAGCGAATGAGAACATCAGGTCAGCGGCGCGCTGCCCGGTCTGCAGCACGGTGCGCACCCAGTTGTACCAGAGGATGACTGCGATCCAGGGGAGCAGGCCGGCCAGGAAACAGGCGGCCCCGGACCACAGACGCCGCCGGGTGATGCTCGCCAAGCCGTTATCCCGCAGCACAACCCACAGCAGGTATCCTGCGACAGGCACAAGCAATGGCAACAGCACCAGCTTGGTGCAGGCACCCCAGCCGAGGGCGAATCCTGCTGCCGCCAGAGCCCAATTGCGCCTGTGTCGCCTGTAGTGAACAGCAGCAGCCAACGCAGTTAGAGCACAGAGCGTCTGGAAGGGTTCATAGAAACCGAGCTTGCTGTACGGCCAGGCGATGGTGGCCACTCCGTACAGCAGGGCACCAAAGGTCGCCCAGGTGGGCCGCAAACCCATAGCCAGGAGTATGTGGAAGAGCAACACCACCGTCAGAGCTGTTATGAGAGGGCCCACTACGCTGACGGCCAGGCGGGGGACAAAGCGCGACAGGTCAGAGAAGGCGGGGACCAGATGCCCGAGCACGGCTGCCGAGGCCTTCCCCAACACATAGAACGGTGCCTGTAGCAACGAATACCCCAATCCCCAGAGGGAGTAGGTACGGCCATCGGGTCCCTGCACGTGCCACGTGCCTCTGAGCGTGTGGGGTGTCAGGGCGTCTTCAGTACTGATATCCACCCAGCCCTGCTCAACTAGTGAGCGGGTCACAGTCAGGTAGTTCTCTGCGTCGCTAATCTCCGTGAAGCCCTTGCCGGTCACCACATAGGTCACCAGCAGCAAGCCAAACAGCAGCCACGCCACCCGGCGAGGGCTTGGCTCGGCGGCTACGCGCTGCACACGATTGAGTGGCTCGTCCGCAATACTCATCGGTCTGCGGCCTGCAACAATCGCAGAGAATGAATACGTATTGGGGGGGAGTGTTGTTAACCTGGCGCAAGGGGGGAGAACTGCGCCAAGCCGGCAATAACCTACCGGTTGTGTTCCGTAGTATAGCAATACCGGCCCTAAGTGGCAAGGGGTAGGCGCAGAAAGAGCAGCGGGGGGATGCTGCTGACACAATAGGGTAGATGGGGAGTAGTCAGATTTCGCCTCGCTGGCCAGTCAGGTAGGCCTCCAGGTCGTCCAGCAGAGCCCGGTAGGCTGTGGACGCCTCTTCAAGACCGAGGGCGACCTCAGGCTCTTCATCCACATTCGCGGTGGGTACGCCCCGGCGCAGGGCCTGCAGCTTGTAATTGATGGCCGTCCGGTGTGGGGGCAGAACTTGCAGGTGATAACGGTGCCGCACCCGCCATTGTGCCCCAGCCGGGAGCCGTGGCACAAGCAATTCGCCAATCTCACTGAAGCTGATGTTCGGCGTGCCGACACCGTTGATGATGCGGAAAATCTGGCCCCAACCAAAGCGAGTCTTCAGAAACGCCGCCACATAGAAGGGGTCCAGCTCCCTCAGCCGCACGAGGTCCACAAAGGAGCCAACCGCTGCGTTTTCACAGGCTGGAAGCCTGCGCCACGCATCATTGCCAAGGTCGTCACAGAACACGCAGAGCCTGTTCTTGCCCACTGAGCCGCTGCCGCTGCGAGCAATCAACAGATCGTTCGCTTGTATGCGGGCACGGGGAACGTCCCAATCACAATCCGGGGGCACCACGATAGCCCCAGTGATATCCACGCCCGAGAAAAGCAGTTGGCCCTGGTTGATGATGGCGACGCCCTCGTCCCTGGTAGCCGGGGGCTTACGCCCGGTGACAATCGGGCCGTAGGTGATGTGCTCGATATAGTCGCCCAGAGGCACAAGCTCCCAGTCGCAGCCAGCCAAGAGGTGACGATAGGCCGGGTCCCAATAGCCAGGATCCAGGCGCTTGAGCAGAGCTGGATCTGACTGGGGGCGGGATGTTGTAATCATTGGCCGCGTGCTCCTGACAGCCCCAGATTTCTACTAACGCCCAGCGGTCACCTTGGGCCCAGGGCAATTCCCCAACAAAGCAGGCCATTGCAATACTGCAGCAGGCGCCGGGCAGGCGAGACGCCTCTCGCTATCGAACGGCCTGCCAACTCGACACGGAACTAACGTGTATAAAACTCGTGCAACGCTGGCGCCGCCAGGCGATAACACTGGTACAGCTCCTCGTAGGCTCTCTGCTGCTCTGTGGGCGATATAGTCGCTTCCCCGCGCGCCATGCCGCGCTGCGCGTCCTGCACGGTATCATACACGCCGATGCCGACAAAGCCAAACATCGCCGCTCCCAGCACACGGATCTGGTTCCACAGCGCATTCCTGGCCCCCCCGCCGACGGTGCGGATGGCCCCGGGCGACGCGCCGGTGGCCTCGGTGAGTATCTCCAGGGCATGGCGCATCTGGAATGACAGGCCCTCCAGGGCGGCACGGTAGATCTGCCCG
>JALGTI010000430.1 GCA_029821455.1 Candidatus Zipacnadia bacterium
CGTGCCCTGACACTTTCATTGAAGATCTCATGATCCACACCGTTGTTGGCCACATGTACATCTGAGCGCCTCAGGCAGTGATGGCTGACCAGACAGTCACGCAACATGCGGGAAACGGCGATGACTCTGCCTCGGCAATGGCGCATGGCTCGGCCCTCAAACCAACTAGCCAGCCAGGTGCGCAAGCCCATAGCGGCGCGTCTCCTGCCAGGCAGCGACCTATGCACCCACTGCACCTTGCGAAGCACTTTGGCCCGCAAGTCGTGACAGGTGTGAACCAGCACCCAGTTCTGGTTGATAGCGTTCCCGCCCTGGGAGAGCACCACGTCAAAGCGCCCAGGCCGCACCATCAGCCAGGTCAGCAGAACGATCAAGCGCCCAGGCCGCACCATCAGCCAGGTCAGCAGAACGATCCACAGCGACTGCAGGATTGCCGAACTCCAGGGGCACCAGAGGATATGCAGGTGGACATTCTCGCTGGGAAGGTCCTCAGCAGAGAAGCAGTACAGATGTAGCTCGTGGCGGTCGCATAACCTGCGCACCAATTCGGCGATAACCCGTTCTTGGCCGCCACGGGTGTGCACATGCTCGATTATGATTGCGATGCGCATCTCGCAATTCCTGTCGGCTACCTTGGCTTAGTGCGGCTGAGGCTTTAGCGGCGCGCTGGTCTGGCGCATAGCAGCCTCCAGACCGGCCTCCTGTTGTGCAGCGCTGGGGCTAAGGCCCTCCATAATCGCCAGTCGTTCACACAGCCCGCCGGCCAGATAGAAAAACGGGCCACTAGGGGCCAGGTACAGAACGCTGCCGACCATCAACTCCGCAAGTACGGAAATCAACACACCGATGAGGCCGCCAGCCATCCAGCGGTCGCGGGCAAAGATCAGCGATGAGTAGCTTGTTAAAGCGCCCCTCAAAACCCGGTACAACAGGAACACAAACAACAAGCCTCCAGGGATCCCCAGTTCGCGCAATGCACGGCCATACTCATTTTCGATCATACCGGCGGCAGTCTGGCGGACGCGTACGGGTTCTGCAACAAGACCTGCTCCCCGCCCCACCCCCACACCGCTTGCCACACCCGTGCCAAGGGGGGTGCGAGTCACTATCGTAAGGGCCTTTATGAAGGGCATCGAAACCCGGCCAATAATCTCCTTCCCCCCTAGCCTCTCGGCCGTATACCTCTGCGCAAACACATCTGGTGCAAACTCCCCCGCCAACCCCATCATGATCAGCCCCACTACAGCTATCAGGATCACAAGCTGGGGCTTGCGGACCAGCACTATGAACGCCAACCCGGCCACAAGCAGGGCCAGTAGGGGCGCTCGGCTACCGCTGCTGGCCATCCCGATAATGGACACGGCAGCGACTATGGCCAGGAAGCTGCGCAGCCACTGCGGGCGCTGAATGAAGCCAATCCCGCCCAGACAAATCAATGCACTCAGTACGGCAGCCGCCCCAAAGACCCCGGGGTTGACCAATGTTGAGGTGGCTCGGACGTGCTCACCACCCCCGAAGCGTACGTAAAACCCGAAGCCTGGTCCCAACTTCTCCAGATGACCAAACCCGATGCGGAATTGGACGATGCCGTACGCCGACGTGATTAACGTCAGCAGTGCCACGACCAGAATGAATCTGCGCACCTGCGTGGGCCGCCTGAGACTATCGTAAGCTACAAAGAACAGAGGAATCCACAATACCCACGTGCGGAAGCCGGCCAGCGCCGCTCTCAACGAGGCAGTCTCGGTGTTAAACATCTGAGCGCCGCAGTATACGATGAACAAAAACGCCGGAAGTGCGACCAGTGAGCGCAGCGACCTGAACTTGTGGTACCCCATCATCCCATCCCACAGCCATCGCGCTATCGTCAGAGCCAGGAACACGTCCTTGGCCAGCAGGCTATGCCACCCCGGGCTCATTCCCTTGAAGAGGCCATCAAAGAAGCTGGCTGCCAGCACTGCGTAGATGCCCACCTCGGCCGATGCGAGCGTCCCCACGATCATGCCACCAGCCACCGCTGCCCCCAGGCCCGCGATTATCTGTTGGGTGGCTGCAAACACTATGAAGCCACTGGCCGCCGCCGCCAGCACCGCCACTGAGACTGTTGCAGTGGTGGTCTGGGTGTCCTCAATCGCCCTTTGCTCGGCACCTGCGTACATATTGATTAGGGGCTTTGCACCCCCACCTCTGCCTTCTGTCTGCGCATGCGCAAGTACGTCCGCACGCCTGCCAATTTGCCCCTGGTAGCAGCAAGTAACTGCCTAGTTGCCGCCACTGGCCCGCGTGGAAGCGCCAATAGATACTTCGCCAACCCTATCAGGTAGCCTTGGCCTACTAGCAGAGCGTACAATACAAATACTACTCTCTGCAAGGGTCTCTGGTACTTCAGCAGGCAGTATATCCAATTGTGACTATTGTTGTACACTGCCTCCGAGCTGGCCAGGTCGCGCGTAGAGGCCCCGTGACGCTGCGCTGGATAGTGGTCAACCAGTACCTGCGGGTCGTAGATGATACGGTAGCCCTGGCTACGCACCCACAGTGAGGCATCTGTGTCATTGAGCAGACATTCCCCACGCACCATATTCTGGTCAAACGGCTTCATCAGGCTTCGCCGATAGCTCATATTCGCGCCCTTGAGGTGGTCCACCTCAACGCCGCCTCTGTAAATGTAGTGATGATTGCCGATCATACGCCCATACCAGGTGATTCTCCCCACAACCTGCACCTCGCGCTCTGATACCCCATCTCCGTGGTGCACTACATCCCGCCCGCCCACTCCGCCGACCGTCTCATCGTCATAATGACCGACGATTCGTTCAAGCCACTCTTCACGCGCCACACAGTCGTCATCTATGAAGCAGATGACCTCCCCCATCGCAGTCTGTCGGCCCAACTCCATTGCGGGTATCTGCCCATAGACATAAGACAGGATCATTTGTGTCGGATCAGGCAGCCCTTGGGCCTTGCGGTTCTGCTGCCAGCGCGCCAGAGCGGCTTGGCTTGCCTGGTCAATGTCTCGCAGCACTACTACAACCTGGCCCGGCATGCGGCTGCCGGCCATCAGCCCCTCCAGGCATTTGATGAGGTTATCAGGCCGGTTGTAGCTGGGC
>JALGTI010000060.1 GCA_029821455.1 Candidatus Zipacnadia bacterium
GGGCTGTGTCTTCTGGATGACATCTATGGCCTCCACCCGGCTCCGCGCCTTATCGGCCAGATTCTGGTGGCCATCATCGCCTTTCAGTGGGGCGTCCGCATCGAAGGGTTGACTAATCCGCTGGCTCTGTTCGGCCAGCATAGCTACATGGCAGTCGGGTGGTTATCAGGCCCTCTCACGGTGTTGTGGATTGTGTTTGTCATCAATGCCATTAACTGGCTTGACGGTCTCGATGGCCTAGCGGCGGGCGTCTGTGCTATCGCCGCGGCCAGCCTGGCCATTATGGCTGCCAGTGCGAATATGTTAGTAGTAGCAACTATGGGCGCGGCGCTGGCCGCTGCCTCGCTGGGCTTTCTTCGCTACAACTTCATACCGGCCCGCATCTTTATGGGCGATACTGGAGCAATGTTTCTGGGCTTCGTGCTGGCCTGCCTGTCAGTGATGGGCGCCTTCAAGATCCCCACCGCCATAGCCGTTGTTGTCCCCCTGCTGGTGCTCGGAGTGCCCATCTATGATGCTATCGCCACCGTCTTTCGCCGCGCCCGGGCCGGCAAACCCATCTATAATGCTGACAAGACACACCTGCATCATCGCCTCCTCGACAGGGGCCTGACTGCTACCCAAACAGTGCTTCTCATATATGCAGTGACCATCCTGTTGTGTCTGGCAGCGCTGGGGTTGTGGTTCCGGTGAGCCGCGTCAAGGTCAGCCTGGTCTTCGGCACACGGCCAGAAGCGATCAAACTGGCGCCCATTCACGCGGAACTGTCCCGCCGCCAGGACAGATTTGAGACCAGCGTTGTGGTCACAGCCCAGCACCGGCAGATGCTAGACCAGATGCTGGCGGTATTTCGGATGCTCCCTGACGTGGACCTGAACGTGATGGAAGAGGACCAGAGCCTGACCCAGGTGACCACACGCGTGCTGGCAGGTCTCGAACCAGTCCTAGGCGAACTGGCCCCCGACATTATCCTGGTTCAGGGTGATACGACGACTGTCTTTGCTGCTAGCCTGGCGGCCTTTTACCAGCGTATCAAGGTGGGGCATGTGGAGGCCGGGCTACGTACGCACAACAAGTTCTCGCCCTTCCCCGAGGAGACAAACCGCCGACTGACTGGGCAAATGGCTGATGTCCACTTCGCCGCTACCGAACGGGCGCGCCAGAATCTCCTGCGTGCTGATGTCAAACCCGAGAGCATTTTCGTCACAGGCAATCCGGTGGTGGATGCCTTGCAGACGGTTCGGAACCGGGGGCCGCAGTTGAGCGAAACTGAGTTTGCATGGGTCGAGGAGCTAGAAGGCAGGCTGATATTAGTTACGGCTCACCGGCGCGAGAATCTGGGGGTGCCGCTGACGCAGATATGCGAGGCGCTCAAGCAGATAGCCGCCGACCACCGCGATGTAACCATCATTTATGCCGTGCACCCAAACCCGGCTGTGCGTGATGCCGCGTATGAGATACTGGATGACACCGAGCGCGTGGTGCTTTGCGATCCGCCCGACTATCTGGTGTTTGTCGCCCTTCTGTTACGAGCTGACCTCATCATCACCGATTCCGGAGGCCTTCAGGAGGAGGGACCGGCTCTCGGCATACCAGTGCTGGTGACCAGGGATACCACCGAGCGACCAGAGGGCATTGAGGCCGGCGTGACCAAGTTGGTGGGCACCCAGACAGACGCCATCGTCACCGCAGCCGATGAACTGCTCACCAGCCCAGCCGCTTACCAGGCTATGAGCACAGGTGGCTGTCCTTATGGCGACGGCCGCGCTGCCGAGCGGATCTGCGACGCGTTGGAATATGTTTTTCAGCTCAGAGACGTGCCGCCGGACGGCTTTGTCTACGAGCGGGGAGGCCCTGGTCAGTGAGCCTCCCCGAGGCCTTGGTGCTGGCTGTGGTGCAGGGGGCCACCGAATTCCTGCCCGTCTCAAGTTCGGGGCATCTGGTCCTTGCCAGTAAGCTTCTGGGCTTGCCCAAACTTGACCTGGGTTTTGTGATATTTACGCATTTCGGCACCTTGCTGGCCGTATTCGTCTACTACTGGCGTGATTTCTGGGCGATGTTGAGGGCACTTCGGACCTGGCGGGGAGAGAAAGCTGCGGATGCAGCGACCAGCCGCCGGCTACTGGCCCTGCTGCTAATTGGCACAATTCCCGCCGCACTGATAGGCTGGCAGTTTGAGGAGCTGGTAGACCGGTCGTTGGGTAGCGTATGGGTAGTAGGCATCGCTCTACTGGCTACCGCGCTGCTCCTGGTACTCTCGCGGCGGCTGGCAGGAGCCAGGGAGAGTCTGCAGACCAGATGGCAGGACGCGATCGTCGTCGGCATAGCCCAGGCCGTGGCCATAATTCCGGGGCTGTCGCGTTCGGGAATGACGATCTGCAGTGGCCTGATGGTCGGCTTTTCGCGCGACTGGGCACCGCGCTTTACCTTCCTGCTATCAGCCCCCGTCATACTGGGCGGAACTGCCATCAATGCAGGAAGGCTGCTGGCCTCGCCCGTAGCAGCGGCTGATGTAGAGTGCTATCTGCTAGGGATGGTGGTGGCAGCGATCGTCGGACTGTTGGCCATTCATCTGGTTGTGGATAGCGTCAGGCGGGGAAATCTGTTATACTTTGGCGTCTACTGCGCAGCGATAGGAAGCACCGCGTTGATTGCTGCTTCGGCTGGGTGGCTGCAATGAGACAGGCCGGCAGTCGGGCCTCATTGTCGCTCAGCGCACTAACGACACGATAGGGAGGAAGTCTAGATGGACATTCAGATGCAACTCACAGAGTTTGAAAATGCAGCCCTGTACGGTGTTATCATCTCGGCTGTCATCGGCGTGGTCTATGCGCTGTACCTGCGCAACAAGATTCTTGCAGCCGACCAGGGTACTGAGAAGATGCGCGCGGTGGCCGGCCAGATTCAGGAGGGCGCCCACGCCTACCTGAACCGCCAGTTCCGCACGATTATGGTGCTTGTCGTGGTGCTAGGCATCGCCCTGTTCTTCAGCGGTCTGAGCGAGCACTGGTCAATGGCAGTTGGCCGCGCGGTGGCTTTCATACTTGGCTGCCTCGGCTCGGGCCTCACCGGTTATGTGGGCATGACCCTGGCCGTCCAGGCCAATGTCCGGTGCACCAATGCCGCCCGCACCACCCTCAGCGGGGCGCTGGCAATAGCCTTCCAGGCCGGTGGCGTGACGGGCATGTTCACCGTTACGATGGGCCTGTTGGGTGCAACGATAATCTTCATGATTTTCAAGGAGCACGCCACCGAGGTACTTCTCGGCTTTGGCTTCGGCGGCTGTCTGTTGGCGCTGTTTATGCGTGTTGGAGGTGGCATCTATACCAAAGCCGCTGACGTGGGCGCTGACCTGGTCGGAAAGGTCGAAGCCGGCATTCCCGAGGACGACCCGCGCAATGCCGCAGTGATCGCCGACAATGTGGGCGACAATGTAGGGGACTGTGCGGGGATGGCGGCCGACATCTTCGAGTCGTATGAGGTCACCCTGGTGGCCTCAATGATTCTGGCGCTGGCTCATGCTGCCGGAGGAGCCGAGGGAATGCGGGTCGCCACCGTCTGGATTATGTATCCGCTGATGGTCCGCGCTATCGGAGTGCTTACCTCGATGTTCGGGATAGCCCTGGTTCGCTCGCGCAGCGAAGATGAATACCCGATGATCCCCATCACCCGCGGCTTCGTATGGTCTGCAGTGCTGTCGGCCGTTGGCTTCTACCTGATTGCACGCCTCTATGTGGGGGCTTTCCCTCAGACACAGGATGACTGGGGCAAACTGTTTCTGGCAACCGTTTCTGGCCTGGTCCTCGCCGTCGCAATGTACAAGCTGACCGAATACTATACCTCGGTCAGGTTCAAGCCGGTCCAGGACATCGCAAAGAGCTCACAGACCGGGGCGGCCACCAATATCCTAACCGGGTTTGCCGAGGGCCTTGAGGGGTCAGTCTTCGCCTTGCTGATGATCTGCGCATGTATCTTCATCTCGATTCTGGTGTTCGGCGCTGACGCCTCACCGGTAGCTATCCTCTACGGCGTGTCGCTCACGGGCCTGGGTATGCTTACTACCACCGGTGTTATCATCGCGATGGACACCTATGGGCCTGTCGCCGATAACGCCCAGGGCATCTCGGAGATGGCCGGGGTCGAGGAGGCTATGCCTGTGGTGGAGCAGCTTGACGCCGTCGGGAACACGACGAAGGCCGCCACCAAGGGCATCGCAATCGCCTCGGCTGTGATTGCTGCGATCTCACTGTTCGGCTCATACCTCTCGAAGGTAGCGGCTGCCCATGCTGGAGGTGGTGGTGCTGAGTCTATTGACCCAGCGGCCCTGGCCCAATATCACATCAACATAGACGTACCCAATGTGTTCATCGGACTGCTTATTGGTGGCGCAATGCCGCTGCTGTTCAGTTCGATGACCATCCGCGCCGTCAGCCGCGCCGCGTTCTTCATCATCAACGAGGTGCGGCGACAGTTCCGGGAAATCCCGGGTCTGCTGGAGGGTAAGGAGGGCGTTATGCCTGAATCTAGCCGCGTTGTGGACATCTGTACGACCTCGGCGCTGCGCGAGCTAATTGCCCCTGCGATCCTGGCAATCCTGACGCCCGTTATCGTCGGCTGCTGGTTTGGCTGGAGTGGCCTGGGTGGCTACCTGGCCGGCATTATCGTGGTCGGTCAACTCCTGGCCGTCTTGATGTGCGATGCCGGCGGTGCGTGGGACAATGGGAAAAAGCTGATTGAGGACGGCCTGTATGGCGGCAAGGGCAGCGACGCTCACAAGGCCGCTGTGGTCGGCGACACTGTCGGCGACCCATTCAAGGACACGGCCGGCCCGGCTCTCAATCCGCTCATCAAGGTGATGAACCTCGTCGGCTTGCTGGTGGTGCCACTTGTGGTGGTGGGCGAGCGCAATCCCACTACGCTCTACGTGGTGGGAATCGTGCTCGCCGCCATTGTCACGATCGCGCTAATTGTGTCCAAGCGCGAGTCCAAAGAGACCACCGAAGTTCAAGAGAAGCTGGAAGAATCCGACGTAGCGTAGTCTTAGTTGCATACTGGACGATAAGGCAGAGGCACGGTAGAACGCCGTGCCTCTGCCTTTTGGGGACCCAATTACCGAATCCGCTCAAGGTGAGGACCGCCCTTGACGATAGATGCTCAGAGGAAAGCGATTAGGAAGGTGACGCCTTTAAGGGCCAGTTGACGCAAGCGCCCTGGCGACTATATGCAGCCGAGAGTGTTCATCGTGGAGGACGACCCGGCCACTAACAGTGCGCTCGCGGATCTGTTCAGGCGGCATGGTTTCAGCGTCCAGGCCTTCACAACTGGCGCAGGCGTGGCGGAAGCCTGCAAGAGTGCGCGGCCTGATCTGGTAGTGCTGGACCTGATGCTGCCGGACCAGGATGGCTTTGACGTCTGCAGGGCCATCCGCAAGGTCAGTACGGTGCCGATAATGATTGTGAGCGGCCGGGCCGCAGCGACCGATGCGGTCGCTGGCCTGGAACTCGGCGCCGACAGTTACCTCGAAAAGCCATTCGATTCCGCCGAACTGATTGCCAGAGGCCAGGCCCTCATCAGGCAATGCAAGCAGATCGGGACCGCCCCCGGGGCGCAGGATATTCTTCAGCTCGGTGATGTACGCCTAGATATGTGTGGCCACCGCGCCTGGGTGCGCAATCAAGAAGTACACCTCACGCCCAAGGAGTTTGAGCTACTCGCCACCCTTATGCGACAACCCGGTGTCGTGCAGCGCAGCGAGTATCTGCTGCAGTCAATATGGGGCTACGATACGAACATTCGGACCCGGACCCTGGATGTCCACATCGCACGCCTGCGTGCCAAGCTGGAACTCGACACCAGCAGCCCTCAGCTTGTTTTGACGATTCGGGGAGTCGGCTATCGGTTCAACGCCGGGGAGCAAGAGTGCTCAGCATATTGACAACAAGCGCAGTGACAATCGCGCCAACTACGAGCAGTATGTTGAGCACGAGGGTGAAGGCCCACCCGAAGTAAGCAATCATCACGGGCAGCAGAAACGGTTTTACCGCGCGATTGCACAGGAAGTTTGCAATGTGGAATTCCGAGGCGCCCTTGTCGCGGAGTTCCTTGAGCAATGCGTACCAGGCATAGATCGGCCCTGTTGCGATGATGCCGGCCAGCCCCGAAATGATAACCCCCTTTACACCGGCGCCTTTGCCTAGGAAACGCGATACATTCGCAGGCTTGATGAAGAGATTCAGCGCAAACATAATAATGAAAGCCACGCAGAGGGGCAATGCTATCTGGATCAGGATTTGGCCACTCGCTTGCAGGGCGCTGATTGTCCGGCTAGGCATCATAGCGAAAAGAACCACGTACAGCACAATCACGCTCAGTGGGAAGACCAGCGTCCGCCAGAGGCCCTTGCGCTCACCCTCCATCTTTGCTCCGGTATCGGCTAACCCGTTCACGACAGCCACCTCACCAGAACCACAGTCAGAAACGCGATGGGTAGCGCAACTGCAAAGGCCACTGCGTTCCTAGTTACAGCGAACCTGGCACCGAATGCAGAGAGCTCTGCCGGTAGCTGGATGAAACCAACAGTCACCCAGGTGATCATCATCGCTGTCACCGCAAACAGACTGACTGCAGCATCCAGGAGTGCCCCGCCGATTACATAACTGTTGACAGGATTCCCGGCAACAAGACTGCCGAAACAAGCCCCCCACAGAGTATCAGTGATGGGTCTCCCCGAAAAGATAGATGTCAGAACTTGCCTCGAGACGAAAACTTTGAACAGGCCTGTGAGAAGCACTACGCCTAGCAGCACCGGTAACATCGCCACAAACTGTCGCAGAGAGCGTCTGGCAGCATGTATGGCGGGCCTGTCTGGCTCCGGTGGGGCAGTGCGGCTTCCCTGCAGATATTCCCCAACAGCCTCGCGAGCCGTCCCCTTCAGGCCGCTCACGATCTTGATTCCGTTCTCCCGCAGCGTCTGCGCCATCCGTGGCGAAACGTATCTTGCCAGGATCACGTCCACATCCTGGTTCACCGCCAGTATGACCGTCGCGATACCCGCGCCCCGCCCCTGCAGCTCCGATGGCCTGGGAAAGACCTCAAATCCCAGTGTCTCCGAATTGATGATCAGCAGGTAGGCACAGGTCCCCAGCCGGGTGACAATCCCGATGTCCAGGTCCGCGCCGCTAGTGGCAACCGCGATTCTCATCGGAGCCTCCAGGTTGCTTCGATGTGCCATTCATCCCTCACGCAGGTTCGCCAGCGGAGGCTGATTTCACCTCAGCCGGTCCCAAAGCCGCTTGCGGCTGCCTCTATCATTGCCTCTCTTCCCCTGACCCGAGCAAGCCGCGTCATAGCCGGCCTTTGGCTAAGATCCACCGTATCGTTCATCTCCGGCACTAGCACTGGCAGCTTATAACGCTTGCGGATTGCGGCAGCCAGGGAGACGAGCGCGCGGGGCTCCCCGTGGGTGAGGAATACCCGGCGTGCGCTGGCCTTCATCGGCCTGAGCCATTCCAGAAGCTGCTCGCTGTCAGCGTGAGCCGAAAAACCATCCAGCGACTCGATTCGAGCCCTCACCTGCAGTTCCCGTCCAAACAGTCGCACCTGCTTTGCCCCGCCTTTGATGTGGCGGCCAAGGGTCCCCGCTGCCTGGTAGCCGACGAACAGGATGGTATCCTGTGGCCGCTCCAGATGGTGCAGCAGATGGTGACGGATGCGGCCCCCGGTGCACATTCCACTGCCGGCCATTACGATGAACGAGCCTTCGAGGTTGTTGAGCGTCTGTGACTGGCGGACAGTACGCAGGAACTTCGCGCCCCGGAAACGGAATGGCAGCTTGCCCGCCTCGATGAGCTGCCGGATCTCGGTGTCGAAACACTCCGGATGCCGGCGGGAAACCTCCGTGGCCTCAATCGCCATCGGGCTGTCGAGGAATACCGGCATGTCCCCCAGATCGCCTGCTCGCCGCATCATGCCGAGGTTGTACAATAGCTCCTGAGCGCGGCCAACAGTGAAGGTCGGTATAATCAGAGCGCCGCCTCGTTGTCGCGTATCGGTGACTATCTGGGTGAAGTGCTTCAGTGCCTCGGTGTGCGACTCGTGCAAGCGATCCCCGTAGGTTGCCTCCATCACCACGAAGTCGGCCTGGTCGGGAGGGGTAGGGTCTTTGAGGATGGGCCGGCCCGGGTAGCCAATGTCACCACTGAAGACGATTTTGGTGGGCGGGCGGCCTCCAAGGTGGACTTCCACGGAGGCCGATCCAAGGATGTGGCCGGCATCGCGGAAGCGGACCTGCAGGCCGTTGGTGAGGCGCACCAGCTTATCATAAGGTAGGGGTCGCAGCTTGGTCAGCGCTTCCCGCACATCCTGGGGCGTATACAGCGGCTCCGGCGGCGGCCCGACGCGGCCGCTCTTCTTCCATCTGCGCAGGTCGAACCTGGCATCCTCCTCCTGCAGCTCTGCGCTATCTGTCAGCATCACGTCACACAGGTCCGCAGTAGCCGAAGTGCAGACAATCTGACCCTTGAAGCCGGCGGCTGACAGGCGCGGAATCAGCCCGCTGTGGTCAATGTGTGCGTGGGTCAGCAGCAGCCAGCGGATTTCAGCCGGGTTGACTATTCGGTCCACCCGGTTCTGCACTCGCATGTGACTGCTCCCCTGAAACATTCCGCAGTCCACTAGCAGTTTCCCGGCCTCGCTCTCCACCAGATAACAGGAGCCAGTTACCTGCCGGGCCGCACCTAAGAATGTCAAGCGCATACTGTATTCCTCCTGGGCTTATCCGTCTGCCGGCGGGAGCAGATATGCTCTGCCCTCTGCGACCCGCCGCTGATGCGCCTCGACAGCGTGCTGAATCAACCGGCAGGGATCATCGTCATATACTAGCTCAGCACCGGTGTCCTTGTTTACTACCCCCACGACCTCATCTACGTGGTCAGCAACCCCACCCGTTCCCGTCAGCACCGCAATGAGTTTCGCCTCATCATACGCGATACAGAACTCGCCCAATGTCCCACTGCGACCCCCCACAATCACTACAATATCACAACTGCGTATGGTCGCAATCTCCCGGCCCATCAGTCCGCTGCCGGTGAAGATAATGACATCGTATTCCTCGTATGGCGAATGGTAGCGCTCGATATGCTCGTTCAGGGACAGTCCCGGCGAGATACCAATGATTAGTCCACCCATTGCCCGGGCTCCCAGAGCCGCCTGGTGAGGGAGCCCGGGACAGGCCCCTGTAATCAGGATACAGTCGTGTCGGACGATCTCCTCACCTAGACGACGCGCCCTCGCAAGCGCGTCTTGTGGCATCTCACCACCTGCTGAACCCATGACTCCAACTTTGGTCCTGATGGCTGACGACCTCCCTTCATACATTCGGCTCACCACTTTGGCAGGCCGCTGACTCGTAGCTGCTGTTTCCCTGGCGGCGGTGCGAATCCTCCCACGCATCACTTTAGTGACGGCCCCGGCGGCCGATACCTAGTCTAGTGGGGGCAGGCGCTAACATCACCGCCTGCCCGTTTATACGGCGCCAATGTCACGGGGGTGAAGAAGCTGTGGGAGACTTGATATCCCCAGCCAGCAGCATAAGCACACAGGCTATGACGATATCCCCTAGTACTTCGATGGAGCCGAGCCACCGCAGCCCCGTTCGCTGGGACCAGGTAGCTAGTCTGGCCGCTAGGTCGCTGAAAGGCGTGTATGAAGCGACCCATGTTGTACTGGCGCTGCACACCGCCGCCGGTCTGACCGTAGTTGCATCAGAGCCACAGGCAAGGCCCCACAACCGCACCCTCTCCCAGCAGGCCCTGCAAATGGCCATAGCGCTAGCTGCTGACAACAAGCCTGCCCTGCTGCCAGCTATTGGTGATTGCGAAGAGCTGCAGGAACTGCGTGAGCTACTGGACACTGAAGCTGTACTGCACGTCCCGCTGCTTTATGAGGGACAGTACATTGGCTCCGCGTTGTTGGGAGATGCCACAGCCACACTCAAAGAATCTCAACGCTCCATCCAACAGTGGGCGACTTCGCTTGTCAGCGCGGCGTTGGTTGCGGCCATTGACGCGGCGGACATTCAGGCCAGGTATCATCAGTTGGCCACTGAGAATAAGCACCCAGTTCTGGCAGTGTATGAGAATGGCAGTGTTTTCGACTGCAATCTCGCCGCACTGAACGCCTGGCGGCTGTCACGAGATGAAATGCTCGGTATGAGCCTGTTCGATCTGCTCTCGCCCTCCGCTGATAGTGTTACGCAGCAGATGCTTGCAGACGCCTTGAGGGATGGGGTGGCCGAAACAGAAGCGCTGTGTCTGTGGCCGGATGGGAAGACCTCTCCCGCGCACCTGCGGGCCCAGGCGGTGGCGGGGGCACTCCATCCCAGTCTACAGATCTCGGTCCTGGACCTGGCGGCCATCAGAGCCGAGCAGGAACAGACCAGAAAGAACGAGCGCCTGTGCGCTCTGGGACGGATGGCTGGTGGTACGGCTCATCACCTCAACGGGCTGTTGGGCGTCATCCTCGGACAAGCCCAGCTCCTGTCCCGTCAACAAAGCGCTCCGAGGGTCGTTGATGGGGCGCGCAAGATCGAGGTAGCGACGCTGGAGGCCAGCGCAGCCATTAAGAGAATCGCGCAGTTTGCCGCTGACGCAAGCGGGGTGCCTCAGCGAGGGCTAGTTGACTTGAATGATATCGTTCGGCAGGTCGTAGAGAGCACCAGGCCTTATTGGGCCGACACCGCCCAGCGCGAAGGCCGGGCCCTCGAGATTGACCTGGAACTGGCCGATATTTCACTCGTAGCTGGCAGTCCTGACGAGCTGCAGCAGCTGGTGACAACCCTGATTGTCACGGCATGCGAGGGGATGCGCCGTGGGGGCAGGATACGCATCCGCACCGCCGAAAGCCCCTCCTGCGTCACGCTGACCGTGAAAGATACCGAACACGGCACTGGCCAACGAAACCTGCCGCTGGAGTTCGCGTCACCCTTCTCTGCTGATGGCCAGCCCGCGGTTGCCGCGCGCCTCCAAACCTGTCGTGAGATAGTCCACCGGTATGGTGGGCATCTGGTCATTGAGGATGTGTCCGGGCACGGCACCAGGGTGTTGGTCACGCTGCCGCGAGCCAACAGGTGTGACTTCACCGTTCCACCGACCCAGCTTCAACCTGGGCAGGTTCGCGCTCGTGTACTGGTGGTTGACGACGATCTACCCCTGCTGGAAACAATGGCAGAGGCTCTCAAGCTTGCCAGCCTCGAGGTCGACACAGCAGCAACCGGTGAAGACGCCCTTGGCCTGCTCAACATCAGGACCTATGACCTTGTAATCACCGACCTGAGTATGCCGGGGCTGGATGGTGCCCGTGTCGCGGAAGCTGCAAAGAGCCTCCATCCCGACCTTCCCGTCATCTTCCTGACCGGTTGGGGAGAGCAGGTCCAGCCACACGAGGCACGCCATTGTGATGTCATCCTCTCCAAACCGGTTGCCCTCAACGAGCTCACCGATGTCGTGAACCGCGTTCTGGCCGGCAGTTGAGGCAGCCACAGAGCGAGCTACTGACCACCATTCTCGTCGCCATTCCCCCTTTGTTGGCCACCAGGAAGGAATCTGAGCCGTCCTTGCATAACTGGCGCTCAGACCTAGCCACTGGTGAGGCTATATAGGAGGGTGAAGAATGGCCATTGACCAACTGCGTGTCGCGCTCGTAGGCACCAAACAGGCGGGTTTCGATACCGTGCTGGCTGCGCAACAATATGAGGCGACCATTGGTGCCGCCGAGAACCTCTGCCAACAGGCCGGGGCCAGCCTGGTGGTGGAAGAGTTGCTGGAACTGGGTACCGACGCCCACGCCTCTGCCGAGCGCCTGGCCGCGCAGGGCAGTGACCTGCTCATACTCCAGACCACGGCCTTCCCCTCGGGGGAAATAGCCCTGGAATATGCCCGCTGGACGGGGCAGGCGCGGATACCGACGGTCATCTGGGGCATTCCGGAACCGACCGGCCTGCTGCGGCTGAATTCCCTGTGCGCCCAGAACTTCTACTGCTCGATCTTCTATCAGATGGGCGCGCGCTATAAGTGGGTCTTCGGTGCTCCCGAGGACGAGACCGCTCTGGCCCGCATTGCTGATACCATCCGGGCGGCTTCGGTACTGAGGAAGTTGCGCCACACACGCATTGGCCTGGTCGGCAGTGGCCGCGTGCCAGGCTTCTACGGTTCCAATTACGATGAATTCTCCGTCAAACAGCGCTTCGGTGTGACGGTGCAGCGTGTGGACCTTTCCGCCGTGTTCTCCCTGGCGGCTCAGATGCCTCAGAAAGAGGCGGCTGCAGAGGTGACCAAGCTCAAAGCCGAATCTCCGGTAGTTGACACGCCTGATAATGAGCTTGAGCAGACCATCCGTGGCGAATGGGCCCTCCGCCGACTCGCCGACGAGCGCACCTGGGATGGCATCGCGTTGCGCTGCTGGCCGGAGTGGTTTGATGGGATGGGGACCACGCCATGCGCAGCGGCGGCCCGTCTGTGCGACAGTGGCCTGTTGGTCTCTGATGAGGCTGATGTGCTGGGCCTTATCAGTATGCTGCTGTGCTCGTACGCCGCCGATTGATGTGCTGGGCCTTATCAGTATGCTGCTGTGCTCGTACGCCGCCGATCACACGGTCGTGACGCTGTTGGATATGATAAGCATTGACGAGCAGCGCGACACTCTTGGCTTCTGGCACTGTGGCGCGGCCGCCCCCAGCCTGGCCGATGAAAGCGGCCATTGCTACACCCGCCATTTCCAGACCCCCATCACCGGACGCACGGAATGGCTGGGTTGCGTGGTGCAGGAAACGCTGAGGCCCTCTCCCGCCACGGTGATGCGGCTCGCCGGCCCTGCGGGGAATCGGTTCGTACTAGCCGAAGGCGATATCCTCCCCTCCGAGCAGGTCTATGATGGCACGTGGGCAGAGCTACGCCTGGATGTGCCGGCCCTCGACTTCCTCAACACCGTTTTGGTAGAGGGCTGCGAGCATCACTTTGTCGTCTCCCCGGTTCGCCAGGGAGCGCTGGTCCGGGAGATATGCTATCTGCGAGCATCACTTTGTCGTCTCCCCGGTTCGCCAGGGAGCGCTGGTCCGGGAGATATGCTATTGGCTGGGCGTCGAGCCCATCGTCATTGTGCCCCATCAGGGCGGTCGCAGCGCCTTCGGCAAGGTCGGCGATGGTCTGTAGGGGCACGATTCATCGCGCCCCACGAGTCGTCACGTGTGGGTATGATGGATCACGTCGCGACTGAGGTCAGACCCTCAGGGGATAGAGGCTGCTATGTATCAGCCGCGCACATATCGCACTCGCTCGGAGGCAGAGGACCTGGTCAGCTTCGGCATCTGCGTGGCTCAGTCGGACCTCCGCATCCAGGCTGACTGCGATCTGACGGCCGAGGCTCTGGACGCAACCAGGCGCGCCTATCAGCTAATCAGCCATCACCTCCAGGAACACGAGCAATTCAGCGCCAGCCTCGAGCCTCTGCAGCCGCCTGATGATGCGGATGCCCTGGTCTTGTCAATGTACTACGCCAGCCGACGGGCGGGAGTCGGTCCGATGGCTGCAGTGGCTGGAGCAACGGCTGAGTACGTTGGTCGCCACCTCCTGCGATCTAGCAGGCAGGTGATCGTGGAAAACGGTGGTGACATCTTCCTGAGCACTCACGTCCAGAGAATTGTCGCCATCTACGCCGGAGATTCCCCCCTCAATGAGAAGGTGGGACTGATCATACCCGCAGGCCAGACACTCGGCGTCTGCACCTCCTCGGGCACTGTGGGCCATTCGCTTAGTCTGGGGCGCGCGGATGCGGCTGTGGTGGTGGCCGATGACACAGTCCTGGCCGATGCAGTGGCCACGGCTCTGGGCAACCGCGTCGCAACCCCATCGGACATAGACGAGGCGCTGGCCTGGGCGCAGGACATTGAGGGATTGCGCGGCGCACTGGTGATCTGTGGGATGGCCCTGGGCATATGGGGTGAATTTGAAATCTGCCCTGTGCAGCCAGAGCATAATAGTACGTAGCATGGGCTTTCGTCCTACGGCGTAGCGCGCAAGACATTGACGCCAGTGCTCTGCCGTGCTAACCTTCGCCTATGCGAACTCTGCCCTGGAACCGCCTCACCATCATCGCCGCCTTCGCCATCGCAATGGGCCACCTCGAAGCCGTTGTGGTCGTCTATATCCGCAAGCTTATGGGCATCATTCCCACGCCGGAGCAGCTCGATCCCGACGTCATTGCCCAGATCCCGACCTGGCTCATCGGAACGGAGCAGACGCGCGAGGCGGCAACTATCGTGATGCTCATTGCCCTGGGGCTGCTGGCCGGGCGCACTGCGCGGGAGCGGCTTGGTGTCTTTCTGCTGGCCTTCGGAATCTGGGACATCTTCTACTATATCAGCCTGAAGGCAATGATAGACTGGCCTGCCTCCCTGGCTACCACGGACTGTCTGTTCCTCATACCGCGGCCGTGGTATGCCCCCGTGTGGCTGCCCATACTGGCATCCTGCGGACTGATAGCCATTGGCCTGCTGCTGATGAGGCCAACTGGCACATCTGGGCGCACAAGTAGAAACAGCCGGGCTTAAGCCCGGCTGCTAGGTGTATTGCTGCAGCAGTGGCTACAAGTAGCCCAGCTTGCGCAGGCGCTCCTTTAGCTCCTCCAGCTCTGCCCCCGTGTAGGTATCTTCTTGCTGGCGACCGTGGGAAGATACGATATCGCGCAGCACATAGACCACAAAGTCCGTCACGGAGTTATAGCCGCTGTCCTCGATGATGGCCCCTATCTTCTCATACAGCGGCCGAGGGATCTTGATAGTAACCTTATCAGGCGCTTTGGACTTGGGCATCTCGCACCTCCGGACCTGTACACTCGCGCTGACCACAGTCTAACGCAAGCCTCCATCTTGATAGTAACCTTATCAGGCGCTTTGGACTTGGGCATCTCGCACCTCCGGACCTGTACACTCGCGCTGACCACAGTCTAACGCAAGCCTCCGCGAGCGTCAACCACTGCCGTGAGCCTATGTGCAGGAAGGATGACCTGCCGCCCAACAATCTGGTGACAACATCAAGAGCGCCCCCTGTCTCCTCGCTGCCATTGACGCCTCGGCATCAAGCCAGACCGTGGATGTGGCGGCGAGGGTTAGCGAGTTCCTAGCCAAGATGCTGATGCTCGAGTAGCATGCAGCCCTATTGACAAGAGCGATCAAATGTTCTATTATGGCTGTACCACGCCTGAGGGAGGAGCACCGATGGATATAGATACCACGATTATGATACCTGAGTACGACCCCGATGATCTGAAACCCTATCCAGGTGGGATCAAGCCGGGGTACTACATGATCAACGAATTCGTGCAGTTGCTGAGGGATCATCGCCACGACCCCGACGCAATCTACTTCTTGGCCGACCTGCTAGAGGTGTGAGCCCGGGGGCTATCCGCGCGTGAAATGGGTGCGGGTATCGTATCGTGCCGCTGTCCCTTGCGTCTCTGCTGTGAGTATGCTATGATCAGTGTAGCCCACTGCAGACCTCCGTGTCCACGCGGCCATCAGAAAGAAAGGGCTCTTGCGGTCATGTCGAGCACTGTTGCATCACACCAGGGCGTCGAGCAAGTAGTGGAAGTGAGAGGACAGGGTTATAGGCTTCTTCACGGTGACTGCCTCGACGTACTGGCGCGAATGGAGGCTGAGTCGGTCGATATGGTGTTCGCGGACCCGCCCTACAATCTGTCGAATGATGGTTTCACCTGCCACGCAGGGCGCGCCGTGAGCGTCAACAAGGGCGATTGGGACAAGAGTAAGGGCGTCGAGAGGGACTTCGAGTTCAACCTTCAGTGGATAAGAGCCTGTCGACGTGTCCTGAAACCACACGGCACGATATGGGTCTCCGGCACATACCACAGCATCTACTCGTGCGGCTTCGCCCTACAACTGACCGGTTTTCACATCCTGAATGACATCTGCTGGTA
>JALGTI010000431.1 GCA_029821455.1 Candidatus Zipacnadia bacterium
ATCGGCAAAGACTAAAGCCTTGATGGAGTCTTCAACCAACTGCTGCGCGTGGGTGATTAGCTCTCGGCCCACACCAGTCAAGTACGCGTACTCAAACAGCCTCATGTCGGCGGGTGCAGCGTTGACCTGCTGCTGATAGCCCGCCAAGTTCTCCCGAAGTCCTGTCAAACGCTGCTTGAGCGGAACTGCTAATGAATCACCCAGTACATGGCCAGTATTCTCCTCCGCTTTGTCTAGTTGCTCATCTACTGCTGCCGTCACCCGTGGCAGTGCCCACTTCAGGCCCTCGGCATAACTGCCGAAGATGGCCCTGCCAAACAGTTGGGGCTTGTGCAGATAGCCGACCAGATGTTCCCAGACTGCGTACCCATCCGGCCCCGGGCGCGCGAAGTTCACCCCCCAGGTCTCGCCCGGTGCCGGCGGCTCAACGTCCAGAGTTGTGAACTATGCCACTTACCGTCCCACGGGACCGGCAGGTTGCCCTCGTTCCGCTCCTGCGTGATGGCACCCTTCGCATTTGCTCCGAAATGAAAGTAGGTCTTCTGATCCAGGTTGGTGTCAATGAAGATCTCGGCGCCGTCATTACCCCACAGGGTCTCAGCGACCCCGGGTTCCACGCCGGTCACCTTCGACGGGTCATCCACCGTACAGACATAGGCGACGTAGAGAGCTTCATCGTCATAGGCCAAGCGAATAGCGGTCGGGTAGGTGGCAAAGCGCGGTGGGTCAATGTTGCGGACAAGCTGCTCAATTGTTGCCGCCGAAGCCCAGCAATCGTCGTCCAGCTTCGCATCCAGCAGCGGCCCTTGTTCAGTACGAGGTATGCTCAGCACATTGCCCTTGATTGCCCCGACCTTCACATCATCCACCCAGGCCTGACCTTCCCCCCATAGCAGGAAGGGATAGAGGCGCGCGTATGGGATGCGGCGGTCCCCGGTGTTGAAGCTCCCACTGATCAGCGTCCAGTCCGGCACGCGGTCAATGATGTGGGTGACGGTGTTGGAGCCCGATGGCGCGTCAACAACATCGAAGTCCCAATATAGCGCCCCCAGCTTGCCCCGCTGGCCGGGATTGAATTTGAACCACCCCTCCAACAGGTATGTGGTGTGTGGGATTAGTGCCCCCATACTGCGATTGGGGCCGCCGTGATAGTCGGCCCCGGTCCCTCGCATAGAGAACGATGCCGCGCCTGAATGTGCCTCCTCGCTCAGGCCGAACTCGCACGCCTCGTCAGCCTTGAGGACAGCCCAGCCATCCGGCAGGCCGTCCGCGTCGGTATCGAGCTCAAAGCCGGCACACCGCTCCGGCAGGTCAATGTCACCCCAAATGGTCGCCGCACACAAAGCAGCAACAATGACCAACCTGGCTCGCTTCACCATTCGCGTTGCCCCTATGGCCCTTCGCCCATCAGCGGTGTGGCGTAGAAGTTCCGTTGCGGGTCCATATAGACCCAGTTGCTGTTGCCACCACGCCGGTAGCGGGGTATTGCTTCAGGCGCGATGTCTCCGAGCCGATTGGCTTCCCCTCTGCCCAGGCTGTCAACTGCTCTCGTGCCCGAGCAGTCTGGTCGGCATTGAAGGCTTCGGCAAAGGCCTCGATACCCGGCGCTTGCGCGAAGTCCGATTGTGCTCGCATCCCGCGCCAGTCCGGATAGACCGGCCCGTTCTCGCGCATTTCCAGCTCGCGCCGGATGCGGTCTGCCTGCCACGTATACTTGACGCCGTAGTGGGCAGCCAGTCGCGGGATTATCTCCTCTATCGCCTTGGGGTCAGTCACCGGTAGCATCTCATTGTAGTACGCCACCACCGGTACGTTGGTCTCCGGGTCATACCACAGCCAGCCGCGCTGGTCCTCAGGTACGGTATCCATCCAGGTCAGCACGTTGCGCAATGGCTCCAGGTACTTCTCGTCCCCAGTCACGTCATAGGCCAGGCACAGGCCCCAGGTGGCCGAGCTTATCGCCTGCATCGAGACAGCCGGCGGCTCAAAATTCCGCATCCAGATGAAGTTGTTCTCCTCGTCATACTGGTCGGCCCAGCCGTAAGTGGGAGCGTCTGCCTGCGCATCAACGATCCACTGCGCGCCCTTCTCAACCGGCTCCAGATACTTGCCGTCACCAGTAGCGCACCAGATGATAAACAGATCCCACATCGCTTGTGGCGTCACTGCGTCGTTAAGCGCCGGATGGCCGTACGGACCGGTGTGGCCAAGTGGATAGCTCTCCCAACCCCACGCGCCACTGGGAAACTGGATTGACACCATCCAATCCCCGACCTTGCGTATCGCCTCACCATACCGCTCATACCCCAGCAGCTTGTACATCATGCACAGAAATCTTAGCTGGTTGCTCTGCATTGACTGAGCAATGTAGGAGCGGTTGCCCCACGGGATAAACTCTCCACGGCTGTAGGTGTAGTGGCAGGCCCAGCTACCATTCTCCAATTGAGTTTCACAGAACATGTCTGCCGCTTCAATGGCGGCATCCAGGTACCTGTCATCACCCCACACCAGCCACCCACGCATCAGGGCGTTGCCCGCCCAGGCTGAGTTCACAAACCACATATCCACGCCACGACCGACCAGGCTCCACCCGGTCGGCGTGTAAGTGGGCCAGTGATAGCTGGCGCTGCAGCCGCCGTGGAACTGCAACTCCATCAGCTTATCCAGCATCGCCCGGGCCAGGTCTTCCTCCGCCATCAGCCGCTCCTCGTCTATCCCGTGGTCCGGCCATTCCTGTGCCCCTTCGAGCCGCACCTCCACTGTGCAGTCCTGAATGCGGAAGTCGTCCAGATTGCAGTCCGAGGTCCTGACATCATCTCCTGGCAGGCCCCAGAAGCCGCCCAAGACGACGGCGATGCCCGGGTTAGGTGGCAGGGCATACTCAGGCAAAACCTTCTGTCCTGTCACCCCTTCCCCGTCCACAAGCAGCCACATCCGGCACTGGCCGCGCAGATCCCAGGAAACGAGAATATGGTGCCAGGCGGCAGGGTCAAGCTCCTCAACTGGCAGCCGCAGCGCAAAGCCTTTATCCGCACGGAGGCTTACAGCCGCCGAATAGGGCGCCATCCCATAGTCCGCTATCTTGAACTCGAGGGTGCCATCGTTGGTCTTGCGTAGCGTGATGAAGTGCGGCGCCATTTCGTATCGCGGCCCCACCCCACCACGCTCCGGATACAGCACCAGCAGCCAGTGCTCTTTGCCATCTGCCCAGATGGATTCCTCGGCTCGTGACTGCGCCCAGAACTCCACCGTGCCCAGATTGGGGTTGTAGTTATCCAAACCCGGGTACATCACCGCGCCTGCGTTGCCCTCCACCGACACGCCACCACTGAATCTGCCAGGAGCCCCGGCGTTCCCCGCTGTGCCCACCTCTGCCCTCTGAACCCGAGCATAGTCAGCATCGTTGCTGTCCTCAGCATCGAAGTGTGCCAACAGCATTGTATGCCGGTCGCGAGCAAGTGGCTCCGCCGGCACCACCTGCAGGCGGCACTGCTCGGACTGCAACACAGCTCGCAGGACCGGCTTGGGATTACCTGCGTCATCCAGCTCAACGACCCACTTGTAGGTCCTGCCATTGGTACGAGGGTCAGAGTTGTCCGAGGTTGAGAAGTACAACTGTTGCGGCTTGCCATCGGGACTGCCGGACCAGTGCGAAAACGCGCCCCGGCCTCCAGTTCTTATTGAGTTGTGCCCCGAATTAGGCGGGCCCAATTCCCTATCATCCTCAAATAGACGCAATGCCGAGTCTGCGCCCGTGGCCGGCGTCCCCGGCATACACGGTGCCTCGACGTTGACAATGTAGCA
>JALGTI010000061.1 GCA_029821455.1 Candidatus Zipacnadia bacterium
TCAGGCCGGCTGGACGACACTTCAGGAGGGCCTGGCAGCGTTGGACTTGGACGCCGTCGAGGTGGCGGTGGGCAGAGACATGGCCATCCCCGATCCTGCCAGGCCCGAGGACGAGGCATCCCTGCCGATAGATGCTGCCGAAAGCGCGGTGGCCACCCGGGCTGCCTATGAGGCTCTGGGCATTCAGATAGACGCCCTGTTTGTGGCGAACAACTTCAATGCTCAGAGGCTTGAGGAGGAGATTCACTGGGTAGCCGCCAGCTTGCGGGCAGCCGACACACTGGGAGCGAAGGTTGTGCGCATTGACGCGGCGATGACAGGTCAACAGTCGCTGCCGCGTGACCGCCGTGTTGCCATCTATACCGAGGCGTGCCAACGCGCTTTGGCTGCTGCAGAAAACCCCACAGTGCCCCTGGGCATCGAGAATCACGGCAGCCAGGGGAATGACCCCCAGTGGCTGAAGGCTGTCCTGGACAGCCTCGATGAAAAGCAGGTCGGCATTGCCCTAGATCCAGCGAATCTGTACTGGGAGGGGCAGGCTCTGAGCCGGGTATATGAGCTTGTGGGGGAGCTGGCGCCCCGGGTGGTTCACGTCCACTGCAAAAACCTTAGCCTGCCAGGTACTCAGGGCACCGGTGGACACCGGCAGTTCTGGCAGTATGCTAAGGCGGTGAAGCCGCTGTACGAGGGCGATATCAATCAGCGGCGTATTGTGGAGACACTCGCGGCCGCTGGCTACTGCAGCGGACTGACGATCGAGGAGGAGGTGCTGGCGCAATTCGATCAGCCGGCCAGGCAGGAAGTACTGCGCAAGGATGTGGAGACACTTAGTAAGTTAGTCCGCGATGATGGCATCTAGAAGCCGATGGCCTTGAAGGTCTCAATCATTTTGATCACCCCCGGGCCCAGCATCACCACAAACATTGAGGGAAAGATGAAGAAGATAAGGGGAAACAACATCTTGATTGGGATCTTAGCGCCAGCCTCCCGCACGGTGATGCTACGTCTGGCGCGCATCGTCTCGCTCTGGATGCGCAGTACCGCCGAGATACTGGCGCCCAACTGCTCGGCCTGGCACAGCGCAGCCACGAAAACATTCAACTCAGTCAGATCTACCCGCTCCGCCATCGCACGCCAGGCATCGCGGCGTCGTTTGCCCAGGCGGACTTCGGTCAGCACCACCCTGAGCTCGTCGGTGAAGGGCCCCGTTTCGCGCTTGACAACCTGCTGAACAGCGCCGTCCAGCCCCATGCCGGCCTCTACGGAAACAACCAGCAGGTCAATGGCATTGGGCAATGCCCTGCGAATGGCAGCGCGGCGCTTGGCAGCAATCCTGTCCATGACAAGGCCGGGGAGGATGACCCCGCCGCCGATGATGAACAGCAGCGCTCCCAGCCTTAGCAGCGGTGGCAGTGGTAACATTTTGCTGAGCACCAACCCCAGGGGGATAGCCGCTACGATGCAGATCAGCCTGCAGGCCACGAACAGCGGCGCGGTGAGGTTGAAAGGCCAGCCGGCTCTCTGCAACCGGCGCTCCGCTTCGGTCAACACTCCTCGAGGGGCAGTATCAGCAACTAGCCTACTGGTACGTGCTAGCAGAGGGACGACTGTGCGCTCATATAGTGACTTGGCCAGCTCCTTGTGCACCGGCTCGGGAGTAGTTCTGATGACCTGCTCGCGTACCCACTGAGACGCCTTGCGGGCTCGAGGGCTCTCGGCGAGCGCCGCCATCACCAGGAAACATATAGCCCCGAAGCTCAGAACGACGATTATGATAATCACGGTGCCCGCTGCCTCCTTGTGGATGCCTGGCCCGCCTGTGACAAGCCAACTTCGGCGCGCCGCCTGCCGCTCAGGCACAGACTGCGTGCTATATCTGAATCTGGAGCATCTGTCTGATGGTCAGAATGCCCAACAGCAGCATAAAGGTGCCGCCGGCCAGCATAGCCAGCCCCAGCGGCTCGCTGAATAGGGGGGCCAGGTAGCCGGGGCTCATCATGTTGACGATGATCCCCATGGCCGGGGGCAGAGCTGACAGAATCCCCGCTGACAGACGCCCCTCGGCGGTCACGGCGCCCAGCTCCTGTTTGAGGCGCACTCGCTCCCGGATCATATTGCCAGTGTTTTCGAGTATCTCGGCCAGATTCCCCCCGGCGATGGCCTGTATTTGCACGGCTGTCACGATCAGGCGCACATCATCGCTCTCGGTCCGGTAGGCCAGCCGGTCGAGGGCCTCCTCCAGCGCAATGCCGACGCTTGTCTCGTCCAGCACCCACCGCAGTTCATCGCTGATGGGTGGGTCCATTTCGTCTATGACTACCTGAGCAGCCCGTAAGAATGAGTAGCCGGAGCGCAAGCTGGAGGAAATCAGGTTAAGGGCTTCGGATAGCTGGGCGTTGAGTTGGGTATTCCGCTTACGACGACGATAAGCCACATAAAGCCATGGCGCCGCGAAACCTGTGGCAGCCAGCACTACTGCGGGCAGAAGCCCATGTAAGAGCTCTGAATGTTGCTGGAGGATCGCGCCTGCTAGAAACCCGGCAGCGGCCATCCCCAGGCTGACAGCCGCCATTTCCGAGGGTTTGAGCATAATCCCAGCCCGTAGCAGCAGCCACTGGAGCTTGCGGGACAGTTGCAGTCGCTCTAGAAGGCGTGTGAGGGTGGGAACCAGGTCAACCCCGCGCGACCCAGTCTCACTGGCCACAGCGTCGAAAGCAGACTCACCTTGCAGTTCGTTGAGCGCCCGGCCCTTCTGATCCTTTCCCTGCGACGATGATAGAACCACGACCACGATGGCCACAAGGAAAAGGATTCCTGCGCCGATGGCAACTGGTGACATCTAAAGCCCTCCTCCGCCCCACTGCTTAGACAGGATTTCAGGGAGTTTTACGCCCTGAGTGATCAACTGTCTGGCGAACAGCGGATGCAAGCCGGTACTAATGTGCTGCCCCAGGACACGCCCCTGAGGGTCCATCCCCTCCTGCTCGTAGCGGTAGATGTCCTGAATGGTGATCGTATCGCCCTCCATCCGCTGAACCTCGGTAATGTGGGTTACCTTGCGAGTTCCGTCTCTGAAGCGCGCCTGGTGAACGATCAAATTCAAGGCGGCGCTGATCTGTTCGCGGATTGCACGCGACGGCAGTTCAGTACCGGCCATAAGCACCATCGTCTCCAGCCTGCTGAGACTGTCACGAGGGCTGTTGGCGTGAACGGTGCTCAGAGACCCGTCGTGGCCGGTGTTCATCGCCTGGAGCATGTCCAACGCCTCGGCGCCTCGGCATTCGCCCACCACGATGCGGTCCGGCCGCATCCGCAGGGAGTTGCGCATTAGCTGGCGTATGGTGATCTCCCCCCTGGCTTCGACATTTGGCGGGCGGCTTTCCAGCGTCACTACGTGGTCCTGTTGTAACTGCAGCTCCGCCGCGTCCTCAATTGTCACGATGCGTTCGTCGTGGGGAATAAAGGAAGAGAGCACGTTGAGAGTGGTGGTCTTGCCACTACCGGTGCCGCCGGAGACCAGAATGTTCAAGTGCGCCTGCACGCAGGCACGCAGGAATTCCGCCATCTCCTCCGATAGTGTGCCAAACTGGACCAGGTCCTCGGCCGTGTAAGCCTCAGCGGCAAACTTTCGGATGGTAACAGCCGGTCCATACAGGGCCACAGGCGGGATGATGGCATTCACCCGCGAGCCGTCCGGCAGCCGGGCATCCACCATCGGCATCGCCTCATCAAGCCGCCGTCCGAGCGGGGAGATGATCTTTTCGATGATTCGCATCACGTGGGCGTCATCGTAAAACGCCTTGGGGGAGCGCTCCAGCTTGCCGTGGCGCTCAACATAGACATTGCGCGGGCCGTTGACCATGATCTCTGTTATCGTGTCGTCTTCCAACAGCTCCTGGAGCGGCCCATAGCCCCGCAGCTCAGCCAACACCTCCTGGTATACCCGCCGCCGTTGGCTGGAGGCTAAGATCAGGTTCAGGCGCTCGGCCACGTCAGCAGTTATACTGCGGATGCGAGCGAGCAGTTCCTCTTCTGACAGCCGTAGCAAGACTTGTAGGTCGGTGTTTTGGATGAGGTCGGTGTGCACCTGCGCCTGCAGCTTCAGGGTGCGCTCGTGTTCCTGGCGGGCCGCCTGATCCAAGTAGGTGTCGTCGAATTCAAAGGCAGCAGCTTCACTGGGCGTCAAGTTAAATCACCATCCTGGCTTGGCTCCCGGGCCGAGTCCAGCCCCTTACTAGCGTTGACCGGTTCGGACTGCATATTCGTAAGTTCGGCCAACAGAGCGTCGGCCATCTGCTCGATAGCGCGAGCGATTATACTGCTGGGTTGACCAATCACGAAGGGAGTGCCCTTGTTGAAGGCGGACACCACAGTCTGGCTGTCGTTGGGTAGTTCGAAACTGATCTTCTGTCCTGTGGCCTCCTCGAGGTCTGTGACAGGGTAAGCATCGCGGCGGGAGGCGCGGTTGACGACCAGTTTGACCCTGTCGCGCCCCACGTATCCGGCCAACAACATATTGACCAGCGTGGCCGTGTCCCGCACCGTAGGCAGGTCAAAGAGGTTGGTGACCACGATTACTTGCTGGCAGCGGGAAAGTGTATACAGACTGGCTGGCCACAACAGCGGGGGCAGCTCGCAGAAAGCGAAACGATAGTGACGACGCAATATACCCAACAGTGTAGCGATGTAGGGGACATTGATGGCATCCAGCCATACCGGCCGGAGAACCGAGCAACCGGCCAGCACACGCAATCCACTGTCATGCCTGATCAGGGCCGCTTCTACCATATCGGCGTCTAGGTCTGAGGCGAAGCTAGCCAGGTCCACCAGGCTGTTGCGCGGATCGATGTTGAGGCAGAGGTCCACGTCGCCAAGATGGGCATAGTAGTCCACGAGCACCACTTGGTCAGGAAAACGTTGGGCAACTGTGGTGGCGAGGTTGACAGCGATGGTGGTCTTGCCCACGCCGTCCTTGGCCGAGATGAGGCCGATGGTGGCGGGCATCTTAGCCGGGTCGGTAGCTAACTGATAATCGCTAGTGTCCCGAATGGCCTTGATATCCTGCATCTGGCGAAGCGTCTGCAGCAGCCGCTGAACATCGCTATCCCGTGCCAGGATTGCCCGGGCCCCGGCCTGCATCGCCGCCCGCAGGCTCTTTTCGCTCTCGTCCTCCTCCAGAAGAATGCAGCCGACCTCCGGCGCCGCTACGCTGACCAGCCGGCAGACATCATAGCCACTGATGCCGGGTAGATCCCGGTGAACCAGCAATGCATCCGGCTGCAGTTGTATGGCCATCTGGGCAGCCTCCAGCCCGTCGCGAGCATAGCCGATTATCTCCATATCATCGCTATTGCCCAGCACTTTTCGGAGGCCTTCGGCGGCGCCGGCAGCTACCTCTGTTAACACAACACGTGTCATTGATTGGGCCTTCTTCTATTTCTCGCAGGTGCTGGCTACGACAACGGCGAGCTACTCGCGGCGCATCACAATAGACGATTGCAGTGTCAGGACGCCAGATTCCCCCAGAGTTGGGAACAAGTTGCTGGCGACCAGCGTGTGATCGTACTGCAGAGTAACCCTGACCTCGCTACCTGCCGGAGCCGCGTTCACTGTCTGTTCCCCCTGGGTAGTGTCTGTGAGCAAGCTCCACTCCGTCTCTCCCGCCCCTCGGTACCAGGAGGTAATCGTCGGTGAGGAACTCAGGCTTGTGCACGCAGACTGCGCCTTCTCCGCGATCTCGGCGGTGCTGGCCCCGATCGCTGCGCTCCGGCAGCCCTCCCGCGCGCCGCTCTTGAGAAGAACCACACTGTTGAAGAGCAGCCCCACCTCTATGATGCCGAAGACCAGGATCAGGAGAACTGGCATCACTAGCGCCATCTCTACAGCATACGAGCCTCTGTTTCTGCTCTGACTTATTAGCTTAGATGCCATGGGGTTGACATCCTTCTCGCCAAAGTCGGTTCACAGCGCCAGGAAAGCCACCAGAGTGCCGATGGCAATGGGTACAGCGTAAGGCAGCCTTACGCCCCCTGTCTGAGGGGATAGTTCAGCCGGCGCCTGGCAGATAACGCGCTGAAAAAGCCACGAATAGATGCGCCTGAAACACTGGAGTGTCGCACCTCTGGCCAGCAGCAGTACCAGCGCCAGACCGCCACCGATCAGTATTGAACAGGCCAGTGCTAGCAGCAGGAACCGGGGCCCCTGCAGGGAGCCGATGGCCGCCAGTAGCTTTATATCCCCACCCCCCATTACTCTCCCGAATAGGTTACTGAATAGCCACAGCCCCAGGGCGAGGCCGATGCCCTGCAGACTCTGGGCCAGCCCCTCCCATCCAAGGTGAGCTGCAGACAAGACCAGTGCCAATACGATCACTGGTATCGTCACAGCGTTGTAAACCTTGCCGGTTCGAATGTCGGTGACGGCCGCCACCAGCACTGTGACCATCGTCACTGCCATGTTAATGGTGATGTACACAGTTCAACACCTTGGCTTTCGCTGCGACCATCTGTTGTGTCTCGGAGTAGGCTACAGGCCGAGAGCGACGCTCTCAGCCTGTGCTACAGGAGTGCTGCCGATTGGCAACACTTCGTACCACCGTTCTGCCACCGAGAGTGTGGCAGAGGCTTATGCCAGTCGCCTACGCCAACTGGTTGGTGACCTCGGTCACCTTGTCCTTGACGCCGGTGCCCAGCGTAGTCCACGCCGTAATGGCGACGATTACCACCAGGACAAGCAGCAAGGCATACTCCACGGTGGTTAGGCCCTCTTCGTCCTTCCACAGAGTCTTGAACATCGTATTGCCTCCTTTCGGGAATTGTCCCACCCGCAGTCCCGCCGATTCACTAGCTCCGTACGCTTCTGTTGCCGATATCGGCATCGTCCGGGGAGCGCTTGAGCAACACGGGTTACGGACCGGGTAACAGTGGTGTAACAATCCCCCAAATGAGGGGCAATACAGGGAAGCGACATAGGGATGTTTGTTGCCGGGGTGAAGAATTAGCTCAGGTTCAGACGGCGACCGCCGGCCTGCGCCTCGGCGGAATTGAACGTGTGGCCGTTTGCTGACTGCTATTCAGGGGGGCACTGCTGTACTTCTATGCGGAACAGACTCGGGAATTGAGTCTCTTTGGGGGGATATCGGCCGACAGGCCTATGATGCTTCGAGGAGCGCCACCACGACCGACTCAAATGCCTCTCTGACAGGTGCGGGTACGCTAGCGTCTAGCAGGCATTGGCCCTCGTCGCCGAGGTTGACGACCTCGGGGACCAGCGGAATGCGACCCAGGAATGGCACCTCCATTTGCTCGGCCATCTGCTCCCCGCCGCCTTGACCGAATATATCCGTCTCTTTGCCACAGTATGGGCAAATGAAGCCGCTCATATTCTCGATGACGCCCAGCACCGGCAATTTGACTGCTTGCACGAAATTGATCGCCTTGCGACAGTCTGAGAGGCTGGCCTCCTGTGGTGTGGTGACGACAATGGCACCATCGGCGTCGGGGAAAGATTGGGCAACGGTGAGGGGTTCATCGCCAGTTCCAGGCGGCAGGTCCACCACCAGATAATCTAGCGCTCCCCATTCCACGTCAGCAATGAACTGGCGGATTGTGTTGCCGCGAAGCGGTCCTCGCCAGATGATTGGGGTGTCGGGCTCCTGGAGTAGGAAGCTGATGGACATCACTGCCAGCCGCTCGTTGAGTGAGACCGGGCAAATGGCGTTTGGTGTGCCAGCGGGCGTCTGGCCTCGCAACCCCATCATCAGTGGGATTGTCGGTCCATGCAGGTCAGCATCCAGCAGACCGGTGTGAAGGTCCCGCAAGGCCAGTGCCCAGGCTAGATTTGCCGCCACCGTGCTCTTGCCGACCCCGCCTTTGCCGCTGAGGATGAGGATCTTGTGATCAATGGCCGCGGCCCGCTCCTTGAGCCGCTTGTCCAGCTCTTCAAGTTGGCGCTTGCGCTCTGCCATATCCGGCTGCTGGGGAGTGGAGCTATCCTGCTTGCTCACAGGTTCACCTTCTCAAGCATTCGTATCGAGGTAGAAGCCCAAGTCTACGCCGCACTTCCCAGCCACGCTTCGATCTGCGACCATGCATCTCTGATGCCCTGTGAGACAGGGCCGTCATCGAATTCGACCACGGGCACACGTGAGGCCAGCGCCTTTGATACCACACCGTCAAACGGAAGCTCTGCCATGATCGGGATATTCCGTTTCGCACAGTCGTTCCGGATACTTTGAGTGTTCTCAGTGTTGATATCGGCCTTGTTGATGATAACAGCAACCGGGAGCTGGAAGTGCCCGGCCAGTTCCACCACTCGGTCCATGTCGTGGATAGCTGAGAGGGTCGGCTCCGTAACTACCAGGGCTAGGTCCACGTCCACCAATGCCGCGGTCGCTGTGCAGCCGATCCCTGGTGACCCATCAATCAATATGAGCGACTGGCCCTCCACGAGGGCGACATTCTCGGCCTCCTGACGCACCAAGGTCACCAGCCGCCCGGAGCTTTCAGCCGCCGGTAGCAGCTTGGCGTGAGCCAGGGGCCCATACTTCGTATCCGATATGTAGTATTCCCCGTTTATGTAAGGTTCCAGTCTCAGCGCATCATTGGGACAGGCTAGCACGCACAGCCCACAACCTTCGCAGGCCAGTTGATCAACAGCTTCCGTAGTGATGGCGCCAAACCGGCACCGCATCTGGCATTCACCGGCCTTCTGGCAGCGGCTTTCATCCCTCACCGCCACCTTCGCGCCCCAGAACTCGCCCTTCTCTCGTAGGGTCGGGTCCAGCACCAGATGCAGGTTCGCTGCATCCACATCGCAGTCCGCCATTACCTTGTTGTCAGCCAACGCAGCCAACGAGGCGATTACACTTGTCTTGCCGGTGCCGCCCTTGCCGCTGACCACGGTGATTTGTTTTGGGCCAGATCGCATTGGGTAATACTCCTCGCTACGGTTCTGAATTAATGCTGCTGCGATACAAGACGCCAGACGAACGGCGGCCGGGGGCTACGGATTCCGCAGCCTCCTTGCCGCCGTCGTTTCAGGCACACAGTGCCTGCTCTCCTACCAGCGCCCGCGCCCACGACCACCCCAAGCGCCACGGCCCATGCCAAAGCCCATACCATAGCCCATCCCCATCCCAAAGCCTCTTCCCATTCCCCGGCCAAAGAAGCCATAGGGCATTCGGTATCCGCCATAGCCATAGGGCATCGCATATCCACCGTAGCCGCCGTAGGGCATGCCATATCCACCGTAGCCGCCATAGGGCATCGCATATCTACCGTAGCCGCCATAGAGCATGCCGGTGTTGAGCGGGCTATATGGGTTGCAGAAACCGCGTGCTCCGCCTGTCATTGGGCCCATTCCGCGTGGGCCAGTTCCATTTAGACCTGGCATCAGATGTCACCTCCTCCGATTGAATCTAATTGGTTAGTAAGGCTGCTGCCAACAGCTTATCGCTGCCGTGTCATTGCCTGGCCACACTTGGGGCACTTTTGCTGGTAACACTGCACGCCCCGCTGGTGCGGTGCGGTAGCGCCACAACTTGGGCAAACGCAATTACCACCCGGCCCCATGGCAAATCCGCCGCCACGGCCTCTTCCCCCACCAGCGCCACCTCCACCCATTCCTCGGCCGGTTCCTGGGCCCGCGCCCGTCGGGCCAGTTCCATCGCCTCGTGGCATTTATTCCACCTCCTCAGTGAACAGTTACACTGGATATGTGCTCATACAATTGCTGCAGCGGGCCAACCCATTCATCAAACCCGTGGGCCAGCGTCTCGCCGCGCGAATATGCCTCGGCCACTTCGCGCTGCTGGGGAATCCGCAGGAGAATCTCCACACCCTCCTGTTGGCAATACTGCGCCACCCCCTCGTCGCCAATGCCGTCGCGGTTGATGACAACCCCGTACGGCACTGCCATCCGCTTGCACGTGGCTATAGACTCTTTCAAGTTCTCCAGACCGAACGGCGTCGGCTCGGTCACCAGAACGCAATAGTCGGTGTCCTCGATTGTCTCCTGCATTGGACAGGCCGTGCCTGGCGGCGCGTCCAGGATATTGATTAGGTTAGCGGCGAGGTGTTCGCGCACGGCTTTGGTACACGGCGTCGCCCGCTGATCGCCGACATTCACTCGCCCTTGCACAAACTGGATGCCTTCGGGCGTCTTGCCAGTGTCAACTACCCCGACCTGCCGATTGACTTCAGTAATCGCATCCACCGGGCATACATAGCTGCACGACCCGCATCCCGCGCACAATTCCGGGAAGGTTAGAACCGCTTCTCGAATGACGGCAATGGCTGCGAACTGGCAGGCCTCTGCACACTTCCCACAGTAAATGCAGACAGATTTGTCCACCTCAGGCACCTTGATATAGACGGGTTCCTGCGCGGTGAAGGTAGGATGCAGCAGGATATCTGCATTCGGCTCCTCGACATCGCAGTCCAGTAGTTGCACCGCTCCAGGCCACTGTTTATTGAGCGCGACGGCTAGACTGGTGGCAAACAGGGTCTTACCCGTGCCACCCTTGCCTGCTGCCACGCTTATGGTCAGTTGATTTGTCATTCTCGGTTCGCCTTGGTGTGTACGTTGTTAGTGAGTGAATCCAACCTGGCTAGTCGCCGGCCTTATCCTCCAGCGCCTTGATCTGCTGCTGCAACTGCTCAAGTTGCTGGGTGAGGGCATCGGCCTGGGCCTTGAGCTGGTCAAGGTTGGCCGGTTGGGTTGGAGGCATTTGCGGGCCAAAACCGGCGCCTGGCATCGTGCCAGGCATACCCATTCCCATACCACCACCCATACCCATACCTCTTCCGCCACCCATGCCCATCCCACGCCCCATCCCCATACCTCGGCCGCCACCCATGCCCATGCCCATACCAGGCCCCATCCCTGCGCCGGCTCCCATACCAGCACCTGCGGCACCGACGCCGAAGTGAGCGGACACACTGGCACCGGACAATGGCTGCAGTTGCCCGGCGTTGAAGGCTTCAATTGCCTGGCGGACGGTTCCACCGCCCCAGGAATAGAGCTGGATGCCACTGGCGCTGAACACCTGGAAGGCATTGGGGCCATAGTTACCGGCAATGACCGCCTCTGCGCCCGTATTTGCGACCATCTGCGCTGCTGCGATCCCGGCGCCACTGCCAGCCATCGCTGCGGTGTTTTCCAGCACCTCAAATTGCATTGTCTCATTGTCAACAACCACGAAGTACGCACAGCGCCCGAAACGTGGATCCGCCGGCGCCTCCAGGTTGTCGCCTGTTGAGGCCACTGCTATCTTCATTATCAACCATCCTTTCGGCATTCGGGCAAGGGGCCCGGCTGGTACGTCCCGCCGGAGCCTCTCTACATCCGTTAGTCTGACTGGTCCAGAGCCGCGATTTGCTGGCGTACAGCTTCCAACTCCTCCGCCAACATATCGGCCTGCTGCTGCAGGAACTGAAGCTGCGCCTGTGGGTCTGGCTGCGGCATCCCATAGGCTGGGTTAGGACCATACATACCGTACGGCCCGACCGGCTGGCCGGCTTGCATTGCCTGCCATGCCATTTGCATCTGCGGGGTAGGCCACTGGCCGGTCATCATATACTCCGCGCCTGGCCCCAGCCCTGAGGCACTCCGACCGACCCAGCCTGGGCTGTACCCAAACCGCATCCAGCCCGGCAGCCCTGTCAGGTAGTACATATTACGGTTTCGCATCTGGTATTCTCCTCTCTGATAAGCTCTTGTTGGCCTCTAAGACTCATCGGCATATTCGGCCGCTTACGTGTGCTCGCAGAGGTCCTCGCCGGCCTCCAGTTCGCCGCTGGTAATCTGGACAATCACATCCTCCACATCGCCGGCGACTCCCGTCACTGCCTTGATGTTATACTCATCCAACAGGGCAACCGCGCGAGGCCCCATCCCGCCGGCTATGATGCATTTGACACCGGCCTCGTGCAGCATGCGGGGCAGCAAGCCCGGTTCATGGCCGGGGTTTGCGAGCCTGCTGCGCTCTCCGCTCTCTCCGTTCTCGCCCAACTCCACGACCTCATATCCCTCACAGCGCCCGAAGTGCTCAGCCACCTGGTTGCCGTTGACTGCGATGGCATACTTCACCTGCATTGCTCCCTTACCACTCACCGGCTTCACAATCTTGGATACCTATGTGTTAGTAACATATATAGTATACCAACCCTTAGCGTTTGTCAAGCCCCTTTCCCAACTTTTTTTTCTGACTTCGACCCGCACCACTCTCCCCTCCAAAAGACAGCAGGCGAGCCAGGCCCTGGTGGGATGGCTCGCCTGCTCTCGTGAATCAATGAGAAAAGTTGGTGGGATTAGGGGTTCGCTGGGGTTATCGTGCGCACTCCCAGACGATGTCGCCGTCAGCGCGCCACTTGCCTCGCTGATCCCACTCGGGCTCCCCGCCGTCGTCGTCCAGGTCTCGTCCAAAGCTGTACAGGACGAAGCCTTCGCCGCGGCGCTGATAGACGAAGGCCTCCCCGCTGAAGGGGTCCTCGGGCAGTGTCCAGTCGAGGCTCTGTTGAAGCTCATTCAGCGTATCAGGATAG
>JALGTI010000062.1 GCA_029821455.1 Candidatus Zipacnadia bacterium
CTCCTGGTCATCGGTGAGGATAGGCAGTTCCGCGCCTGTGATCTTTTTGATGTAAGTCTGTAGCTCCTGGGCACACCATTCGTCGGTGGCGGAGTGCTCTGCACCCAGCACAATGGTGGCCTGGGGCTGGCCGTTTTCTACGATGGTCATATCGGCAGCCACTGCGCTGGTCAGCACGGCCAAGACAATCAACACTGACACTGTTCTCATCGCTGCACCTCCTGGCAGACTGCTCGATTGGTAACATTCGGTGCTGTCACAGACACTCCCTCCCTCGCAGGTGAGATGCCTGGTCGCGGGGAAGAACATACGGGTTGTATGCTCTGACGCAGGAGACGCAGGATGCTCGCCGATAGACTTATTGAATCGCTGCAACACCTCGACCCCCTCTGGGTGGTGGCCATCCTCTCAGCGGCGCCCGTCTCTGAGGTGCCGAGGGGGCATCCCCTACGGTGTGGGAATGGGGCTGCCGCTAGGCAGCGTCCTTCTGGTCGGCATCATCAGCAACATCGTGTCGGTTCTGCCGGTGCTATGGGGCTTCAACTGGGTGGCTGACCGCTTTGCTGAGACGCCGTTGCTGGGCGGGATCATCCAGCGGCTGATCAACCGTGCTCGCTCGAAGGAGAAAATGGTGGAGAAGTACGGCGTGTTTGCGGTCACGCTCTTTGTGGCGATCCCACTGCCGGTTACCGGGGCGTGGACTGGCAGTCTGGTAGCAGCAGTCTTTGGGATGTCGTTCTGGAAGGCAGTGGGATGCCTGGCGATAGGAGTGCTGATTGCCAGTGCGATAATGACCGGCTTGAGCCTGGCGGGGGTAGAGATATTCAATGCGATACATATATCGGCTGCCCAATAACGGCGACTGCTGACAATTCTGTTGTCGCATGCGGAGGAGAATACACGGTGCCGGGGGAAAAGCGGCAGGGGATGGGAATGTCACTGAGCTTGCGGAGGCCTGAATGATACCGTCGTGGGATCTCAATTGGCCAGCCTGGGTGGTCATCATTCTATTTGGGGCGGCTGTGGGCAGCTTTCTCAATGTTGTGATCTACCGGCTGCCCCACCGTCAGTCCCTCTTGCATCCGCCCTCGCACTGCAGATCCTGTGGCACTCGGCTGCGCGCGCTGGACCTGATCCCTGTGCTTAGCTATGTGCTGTTGCGGGGGCGCTGTCGTTACTGTGGGAAATCTTTCTCGCCCCGCTATGCCATTGTCGAGTTGGCCACCGGTCTGCTCGCTGCGGCAGCGGTGTACACCTGCGGCCTGGGCCTCTACGCTGTTGGTGTCTTCGTGTGCCTGTGTGCCTTGATCGTGGTCATCTATGTTGATCTCGACCACATGATAATCCCCGATGAGACAGTGGTCGTCATTCTGATCGTGGGGCTGTTGTTTGACTGCCGTCAGATGCTACAGCAAGGGACGGAACAGCTTATCAGCTTTCATGAGCGGTTCGGGCCTGAACTCTATCCGGAGATATACAGCGAGTATCTGGTCTATCTGCCGCGCTCAATTGTTGGAGCGCTGGTGGGTGCTGGAGTGTTCCTGTTCATCACGTGGTTTTTCACAGCGTTGATGCGCAAGCCGGTGATGGGGATGGGCGATGTGAAACTGGCCGGGGCGATGGGGGCAATCCTGGGACCCGGCTATGGCTTCTTTGTGTACTTCCTGTTGTCTATCATCATCGGTGCGGTCATTTCGGTCGCACTGATCGCCCTGCGGATACGCAGCCGCCGTGATTACATACCCTTCGGGCCAATGATGGCGCTGGCCGGGATGGTAATGCTGCTGGCCGCGGACATAGTAGTGCCGCTTGTGCTTCAATTCTATCGGATTTGAGCATATCTTGAGAATATGCAGAGCTAATAGTTATGGGGAAAAGTACAGGCCGGCCAGGAACGAAGTAATAAGATGACATTCGAGCCGAGGAATGTTTGAGTACGGGTTAAGAGAGGGTAGAAGGAGAACGAAGTCGCTGGGTAATACGAGTCGGGCCAACTATTGCGCGGCAGCCTCTTTCATGCTGTCCCACCATATCGGACTATAATTGAAGGTGGAAAGGGAAAAACGATTATGCGCAAGCGCGGTGATGGAGGCTTTACACTAGTGGAGTTGCTCGTGGTCATCGCGATCATCGCGGTGCTGGTGGCCATCTTGTTTCCGGTGTTCAGCACGGTCCGGGAGAAGGCGCGTGAGGCGCAGTGCAAGACGAAGTTGATGCAACTGACCGGGATGATCGCCCTGTATCAGGCGGATTACACGTATTGCCCTCCGCCGCCATACTTTAATGGTAGTCTGTATATCGGAGGCCTTAGTGCGTTGCATCCGGACTATACCAACGGGGACTGGTCGGTCTTGATCTGTCCCAGGGACTATGTAATAGCCGGTCGACACGAAGAGGCCAAGGCGGCGCGGTACAGTAGCTACAATGGGCGGATTGTCATGGAGTTCGATTCTACTTCCGCGACGCCGTGGAATTTTGCGCCGTTGGCGGCGGATGGAGAGTCGCCGGATCTGTCGGCTGATGCGACGGATCAGACGCTGAGCAAGATGCGGCTGTACAACTGGGGCGGTTACAATAACTTCGGTTACGATGATTGTTGGTATAACTTCGCAGCAGGCCGGTGGGACTTCTGGTACAATCCGGACAATGGCGATGCGCGGCCAGCGTGGATAGACAGTTGGCGACACTATCCCAGGTACAATAACACCAAGGCGCCGGATACCACCATTATGTCCCATTGTACGCACCATCGGGATCGGTACGGCACGACAGTGACACAGTGGAAGGACATGCTCGTGTTCAAGAGCGGGAAGGCAGATACGCGCAGCGTATCGCAGATGCAGGCCATAGATGCAACCTACGGCGCCTCTGAATTCAGGATGCAAAGGTAGAGCGGCGGCATGAGACTAGAGAGGCGGCGTCGGGGCTGCCAGTGTAAGCGCCAGAGGCAGCCCCGTTTGTCTGAGAGCTTATGGGGTAAAATACAAGCGGGAGAATCCCCGGCAGAGGATGGATGCTAAGATGGCTTTGAGGGCAAGGTCAAGTGGGATTGAATGCGCAGGCGGCAACCGGCGACCCAGGCGCTGTGGTCGCAGAGGTATGACCCTGCTGGAGGTGTTGGTGGCGATGTCGGTGCTGCTGGTGGGGGTGTGGGCGGTGGCGCGCGTATTCCCGCTGTTGTTCAGGAGCCTGGCCGGCCAGGAGCAGACGACGCAGATGGTCAAGCTAGCCCAACAGCGGCTGGAGGGCCTCAGCCAACAGGGCTCGCCCGATGCTATCGTCGGCGTGGCTAGCACCATCATTCCGGACTCAGTGCCCGATGATCCATACGACCCTGCAAGGCCTCTGAATGCCCGCGACGACTTCTTGTACGTAGAGGGCGAGGCATTTACAGTACCATCGCCGGCGTTGCCGCCCGGCAGTGGTGCCAATCCGCCTCCGGGCATCTACCCATTCGCACAAGGGCTATGCGACGGCGACCCGGCTGGGCCGCCGGTTGAGGTCTACCAGATTCTGTCATTGACGCCGCTGCCGGATAACCCTGGCGTGGTGCCGTCCGGCGCTTTCTATCTGGGAAGTGATGGCAGTATTAGCCCGCCGTCTGGCATAGATGCAATGCTGGTCAGCTATGCCTGGCTGGACGACTCATACAATGTGCACTACACCAACAGAGAGCTGGTGGACCCTAGCGACCCGTTTGATATTAGTAAGCCGTGGGCGGTCTCGGCAGCGGCGAGTCCGAACTTCCTTAACGTCGGTGGTAATGGTGTTGGCATCGTACAGGATAGCGCGGCTGGGTGGGGGCTGATTAGCTTTCCGGTTGCGTGGGACCCCGGCGGCCCGGACCTGGCGCCAAGCCCGGGTTCCTGTTGGGTCGAAAATCAGTTTGGTGCCTATTTGAAATTTAATCCCACCGATGCCGGCAAGCAAATGCTAGTCAGCTACCGGCTGCGGCGCGATAGAGACAGTGGTGGCATGCCGACTCACAGGTCCATATTGATGGTGGAGGACCGCCTCATTTCAGGTACGGAAGCCACTGGCCTGAGCGCCGGGATGGGCGAAGTAATCGTGCAGTTGGGTGTGGAGGCGATTGAGCCAGTCAACATCCTGGGCTATCCGGGCTCTCCGGCTCCGGGGGCCGATGGGTTGGGGGACACAACCGGCATCCATCTGCTCGCCATTGATTTGGCTACAGGTGACATCTTCTACAACGATGCCACGACTGTGCTGTTGACTGACCCGTATGATCCGAAGTTTGGGTACAGCAACGGTCAGGTGAAGCTGAACCTGCAGCTTTACGATTGGGAGATATCGCCGGGGGTGTGGGTGTGGGGCGCAGCAGGCCACACCTTCAGGTTCGTTTATCGCACGCCTGATCAGAACACGATTCAGGTACAGAAGGCGCCGGCTATATTCGTGGCGGCAGATACCGCGGTCCTGTATCCACCAAGCCGGAGGTGGGAAGTTGACTATCGGAGCTACGCGACGGCGGCCAGCGGCTTGTACACAATGCTCAGCTTTAAGCCGGCCGTGGCCGGACAGACGGTGGCTGTTGACTATCTGTTCGACTCGTCGGCGCCGACCCTGGTAACCGGCGAGGTCCACACTATCCCCCACGAGACCGGGGCAATCACGCTGGATCAGCCGGATGTTGTGGCCATCAAGGCGGTGCGGGGCGCGAGCATGCGGGCGCGGGCCTCGTGGCTATCAGATTCAGGGAAGGTGCGAGTAGTTGACGTTGATACGCTGCTGCCATAGCCATTCACCTGGGAGCTATGAGTGGGCATCTGCAAATCGGGCACGCGGTGGAGGAAGTGAGATGAGAAGATTGCCAGGGCGAATAGGCTTTACATTGATTGAGCTACTGCTGGTGATAAGCATCGCAGCGGTGCTGCTGGCTATTACCGTCCCGGTGGGCAAGAGCTTGATGGAGGGAAACCGGGCGGCGATGTGCACGGCCCAGATGCGCAGCATCGGGCAGGTGATGAAGGCTTACTACCAGGACTGGGAAGGCGTGCCGCCGCGCTATGACGTGGAGGGCGATGGCGTACTGGATACCGACGAAGACCTGAGCGATTATCCGAACAATGTGAATACAGCGGATGATTATATGGTGGATGGGCGTGGGCTGATGGCCTTGGTTGACTGCGAGTATCTGAGCGGCATGGACAAGTTTCATTGTCCCAGTTCAGTGATGCTGCGGAATCCTGATGACCCCCGGCGGCCGGAACTGGCCACTGACCCCACCTATATTCAAAGCTACAGCGGGCGTGACTTCCATCCCACGGCGCCGGCGCGGACCTCGGCAGATGACGCGTACGGAACACTGAACCAGTACAAGTACCTGAGCTTTCGTGGGGTAACTTCGGACCTGGATCCGGACTACCGCCGGCAGCTTTCTTTGATCGTGGGCGGTCAGGTGGTTCCGGGCTGGCACCCGGACGACAGCACCGTGGTGTTTTGGTGCAATTCGCACGAGGAGACAATCAGTGAAGGTGGATTTGGGCAGTACTTCGTGCTGTTCTGGGATGGCAGCGTACGCAGAATGCCGAATTACCTGTTTCACGATGCGGACGGTCAGCCTACGTCGGGGCTACCGGTGGCGGCGTGGCGAGTGTCGCCGGCCGATGACCCGACGCCGTAGTGTCTGAGCAATGATGGGGAGAGTGGGACGCCAGTGAAATATGGGAGCGCAAGCATGAGAAGGTGGTTGTGGTGAGAGTTGTGGCAGCGAGGCGCCACGGTTTCACCCTGGTGGAGGTTCTGGTGGTGCTGGCCATTATGGTCATCCTGTTCGGCCTGCTGTTTGCGCCGATGATGACCTCCATAGATATGGCCACCACCGGGCGCAACCGGGCGCGCATGCAGGACGGCATGCGGCTGGCCATCGAGCAGATCAAGCGGGATCTGGTAGAGGCAATGTTCGTCTTTCCGCCAGAGACAGTGCGTCTACCCGGGGTAGATGCGGCCTTCGGTACGGCTGACGACCAGTTCCTGCCCAACTATTCGACGCTGACTATCGCCCTGCCGGCACGGGATGACAGTGGGCAGGTCATCGAGCCGCTGCGGCTGCCAATTGAGCAGTTGGCCGGGCTGGATGGGCTACTGGATACGGCTGACGATGAGTGGCTGCCAAGGGTGGTGCGCTTTGCAGTTCACACCCCCACAATGGTGCAGCGGGTCATGCCCTCTGGTGCTGCGGCGAATCTGGCGGGGGAAGACAAGTACTATTTGGTATCAACCACACCACACGCTGAGAATCCGTTCGTCATGTATCGGCAGGAGGGGTGGGCAAGATACAATGCCGCGGCGGAGATCTATGAATTTGGTAGCTACGGGCTGACGGTAGATGGTGGAAGCCTGGCCTTTATCGTCGGCCGGCCCGACCTTGAGAATGCCCTCTCACCGACTGATGGCGCCGACTTCTCGGTCAGCACGACCATCAGCCTGCTGAGTGGCGCGGTTGCGCCGGGCTATGTGGACGTGGCGCTGAACGTGGAGGCGGACCCCCGTGACGACAGCCTGGATAACGTACCGGTATCCGGGGGCTGGTCAGCCGGCGATGTCAATGTGGTCTATATCCATTCTGGTGTTCAGTTCACGCCACTACGTGTGGCGGGGGAGTGGTTGACTCCGGCGGCAGACGGGGTGCTGTACAGAGCGGCGTATGGCAACTGGCTGGGATACCAGAACGACGGAAGCTATTCACTGGCAGATGCGTTGGCGGCTGGGCTGGTGAATAATTCAGAGCTGGCGCCGCGCATTAAGCTGATGCGCTATTCAGACCCGGCCTATCCGGGCAATCCACCGTATGCCAGTAATGTGGTACTGGACAGTGGGGTGGGCGTGGTGCCGGCGGTCCCTGAGGTGAAGTGGGAGGCGCGGGCCGGGGCGATTCGGGTGGGGCATTCGTTCTGGGCCACGGTGACGGTGATCGATCCTGAGGCAGCCGTGACACCCGGGTCATACTTCTCCCTGGCGGTTACGGATAGCGAAGGCGGCAGTGTTTCGTATGGCGCTGACGGCAGCGCCAGTGTCAGCGCCCCATCCATTCTATCACCCATCTATCCTAACCCGCCCGCAACTGTGCTGGACGCAGCGATGCCGATTGCGTTCGATATTGACCCTACGGCCGGTGGCAGCTTTGCCGAGGCTAAGCTTGTCAGGGATTCGCTGCGCGTCTGGGTTGAGGCGACCTACGCCAGCACGGGAGTTGTGCAGCGCATCGAGTTCAGTCCCACATCGGACAGCAACCAGGAGAACATCGGCGCTATCTCGCCGGGGGAGATAATGCCAGGGGCGGACTGGTGGTGGGTGCTGGGCGAACCGGGGCAGGGCCCGCAATTCTGCCCCTACATCACGAGCAGTTACGGGACCGAGGCCGAGGTGCGTTTCAATCGCTGGCGGCCACCGAGCCCGCAGGCGTTCGGACCACCAGGGACACTGGCAGCGAGTCCAGCCGGTCTGAGGATACATATCATCGGGACGATGCGTCGCAACTTCGACCCTGTGACCTATGAAGATGACCGGGTGGTGGTCAGCTATGCTACCCCGGAGGTTATGAACATTGCCCTGCAGTTGCAGCGGTATCAAGAATTGACGGACATTGACGAGGTGGCGCCCCAAAACATCCTGGTCCCGGAGGCTACTGGAACGCCGGTGGCTGTCCGCGCCCAGGTGCGGGTGCGCAACCTGGGTCGCTAGCGGGCCGCTTGATAGTAATGACGGAACCGTCAAACAGAAAGCTCGGGACGCGGAGGCGAGAGTAGATGCTGACACGGCCCACAAATCTATCAGTACGCGGGCAATCCGGCCAGGCATTGCTGGTGGCAGTGTTGCTGATGATGGCGATACTGCTGGTCGGTATCCTGTTCGTCAGCATTGTGAACTTCAATCAGATGCAGACGGAGCGGGATGTTGATGTCTCCGGAGCGCTGGCCCTGGCCAAGGCTGGCATCAACTTCGTGGACTATCAACTGCGGTACAGTGAGCTAGGCGCTGACTGGCGGCCCCCGTTTGTGGCTTGGGTGGCCGGTGGCTCGCCAGTCCCGCCGGTGGCGGTTGAAGATGTGGGGGCCGGTACCGTAACTTACACGCCCGGCTTCTTCGGGCCTGATGGCATCGCATATACTGATGATGATTACTACACCGAGCAAGAGATACTGCGCGGTTATTACGGCATCGTCCGCGTGAATAATCCCGGTGGGATATCGGACCACTACCATCGCTTCGGGTTTGTGCGCTACCCGGACCCAAATATGGCGGGCGGGAGTGCCTCGGCGGCCGAGCTGTTCGCCCACAACCTGGCAGTGGGGCACGGGCACGTGCTGCTGCGGGTTACCTACGACCCGGACCCGCCCTATGAGTACAATGATAGCAGTCTGATACCGGACCCGATGAGCAAGCATATCAAGATTGAGTCGGTCGGCGTGCTGGACGAGGCTGCCACAGTCATCCGCAAGCTGACGGCGTACAAGCCGCTGCCGCTGCTTGACCATGCGCTGTGGGTGACGGACCGGAGCAATACGGGGCGGGGCACCAAGTTGGGCTTCGATCCGTGGCTGGATATGGCGCAGGATGGGATCACCTGGGACAACACGGACCTGCGCTACGAGCAGCCGGACTTCTTGACCCTGACTATCTATGGTCCAGTGCGAGTCAATGGTGCCCTGAACCTGGAGGGGGCCAGTTGCGATGCAGTGATTGCGGCCAAGGATCCGGCGCAGGCCAGCGTACACATCGGGCTGCGCCAGGAGCCGCTGCCGGTTCAGAACCCGATGGCGTGGTTCCCTCGTGGCGGTGGGTATCTGGCGGATGATAAAGTAATGGCCAGCGACCAGATTTACGAGCCGCGCACCAGCGGGGATTACCAGGAGCAGGGGACTGCCATAGTTGGATACTACAATGATAGTGGGTCAGTGAACACTACGGCGCCCCTGACGATCTGGCCCAGCTATGACAACCCCGCCACCACGCCGGTGGAGGCCTTCGATACCTACGGGGGGCAAATCCTGGACGGAGTGGCCGGGACGGATGTGGCGGGCTACGACAGGGCTGTTGGGCCACTGGCCGCTCCTGATATCTTGGCGACCGACCCCAATACCAACCTGGACCGCTACCGGCAACTCACTGAGCATTCGGGTGACGTCGTGTTTAATCCGTCCACTGAAGTGGCGGTGAACACCGGGCAGTTTGGCGCGGGCGCGGGCATCTACGTTGATAACTTTGCGGACCTGCAATTCGTCAAGGCAGACGGGACGCGTGATCTTGACCTGCTGATGGAAGACTGGCTGCAGCACATCGCCCTCGATGACCCGCGTGCCTCCGAGAGCGCGTGGAATGCCACGCGGACACTGTACTCACCGCCTGGCGTGATCATTGAGCTGTTTCCCAGTGAAGACGCGGCGACCGGTTATGGGGCGCTCAGCATTGACAGCACGCTGAACCCTAACGATCCGGCGGTGCCGGGCAGCGAGATTGATCCGGACGAAATCTGGTGGCCTGGTCACATCGCAGGACAGCCGGGGATCAAGCTGACGCGGCTGGATAAGCGCTGGGCAATTGGTGACCCCGGCAATCCGTCACGGGTAGGCGAGGATAGCGGGCTAAATGTGATGTACCGCGACTATCCCACCACTGGGTACCAAGTGATCTTCGCAGAGGGCAACGTCCGCATCAAGGGCGTAATGCCGGCCAACACGCGGCTGCCGGGTGGTGCGCTGGATGACGACTACAGCCTCACGGTGGTATCAGGTGGGACGATCTATGTTGATGGCCAATTGCTTGGCGCTCAGGATGCGGAGGGCAGGCGCTGGGGGACAGGTGATACGGGCGGCGGTGTATTGGATGAAGATGCACCGAAGCTGGCACTGCTGGCCAGAGATTGCGTCTGCGTGAACACCTCGCAGATTGTGCCGCAGATGACAACTGGCACGGTGGCGGCAGCGGCCGATGACCCGGCCAACCCGCTGTCACCTAATCAGCACTGGGAGGTAACGCCGGATGGTGGCGGCTATGCCTACACCACGTGGATGTTTGGTCAGGTGCCGGCAGCGCCGCTGATGCTGGTGCCTTATCAGACGGGCGAGGACCCCGGCCCGGCCGGGGTGGCAATGACGCTGCGGCGCTACGACCGCGGTAGCTCAAGCGTCGTGGCCACAGGATTCGACTTTGACCAAAGCGACAGCCTCCCCGGAGTATCAGTGCCCACATTTTTGTTTGTCGCGCCGGGGGCGCCGCTGGGTGGGGGGCTGTTTGCGCCTCAGCCGTGGGCGTCGCAAGTGCTGTCGCCGTTGTGGGAGTCGGAATACTATGCCCCGGGGGTGTGGCCGGAGCTGCCCTGGCGGCTGGAGGTGCCGGCAGGCGATCCGGACTATGGCGAAGTTCACTATCTGGCAGAAATGGTGGGTGGTGTACCGGTTCTGTATCCGGGCCAGAGCTACGCCCTGGAGCTGCGCTACAGTGATCCGAACCTGGGTGTGCCGGGGACTGACTACTGGCTGAAGAAGTTCAAACTGGCGGTCCTTAACACTGCTACCCGTCTGCCTGAGCCGGCCATAAATGCCAAGATCAACGCGGTGATGTATGCGCAGGAGGGCTGCTTCTTCATCATTCCCGGCGACTATTTCGACACTCGCTGGTCGGGCCCGATGGCCAAGCACTACATGCGGTACAACTATGGGATAGAGATCAGGGGTGCTATTTCCGAGAACTTCCACGCCCGGCCAGAGGCGTGGCGCGAGTGGCAGGACAAGTGGGCGATTGCCAACTCAGCAGGCGGTTGGAACACCATCAGCTATACCTATGACGAAACATTGCGGGCCTGCCGGGACCAGGCGCGTACCAATGTGGTGAGTGAGAACGTCAGACAGGCGGACACTGCATTCGAGCCGATCACCGCCAGTGGCCGGAGCAACCTGCCCAAGGTGCCGCTGTTGCCGGTGGGGTCCGACCTCATCTATGCAGACTAGCAATTGCGTTTGGGGCTATGGCGCATTAATCAGCGGAGGTAGATCGTAATGCAGTCTTGCAGACGACACGCTGCGGCGTTGTTTGCCATCATCCTCATCATCGCCTTCGCCGGAGCGGTCCAGGGCCAGGAGCTGGCCTTCAACTACGATGTGACGCCGCACACGGTGCGGGTATGTGTGCTGCTGGTACCGCCGGCGTACGATAACCCCAATGCCTACATCTTCGAGGGTCTACGGCGTTCGCCATACTGGCCGAATGGCTGGGAGCTGGAGAACCCGCTGGCCCCGGTTTGCGTGACAGATTATGTGAGTGACTTGTGGACGGAAGCTTTGCATCCCGCACCGCATTTTGATTCGGACAATAACCCGGGCACGACCACGCCATTTGATTCGGACGCAAACTACTGGGCGAATCGCGGTTATGGTGCCGTGCCGCTCGGGACACCTGTCCCCAAGAGCTGGCCGCAATACTGGGAAGTGAATATATCCCGGATTGAGCCGCAGCAGCTTTCGCAGTTTGACCTTATCTATGTCGCCAGCAATGACGCCATTGACGCCATGGAAGAATTGACGGAGCCGCAGCTACAGGGCCTGGTGAGTGCGGTTGAGGGTGGCGCAGTACTGTGGGTGGACAATGCCCGAAACGGTGCGCTGCCGGTGCCGACACCGGTGAGGCTAATGCCGCCGAGGGTGGAATTGCCGGGCGGCGCTGCGCCCCGGGCGCTTTCGGTGGGCGCCGCACCGTTCAGCTTCGTGACCGGTGCACCAGCCGCCTTCAACAGGACGCGAGCGGCTCAGGACAGCGCGCTGGTCCAAAGCATCTTTGATTTGACCAACACTGAAGTTGGCAATATCGGCGACCTGCCTGACCCGCCGGCCATATCAGCCACCAATCTGCCCACGGACGATGTTGTTGGTGCAGGCAGCGCAGTACCCGACACGCTACTGCGGCCCGTGGTATTCGGCGCCTCCGGCCCCTGCGTAATGGCCTGCCACTACGGCAGCGGGGCGGTTGTCGCTACGGCCGGCAATGTGGGGCGGGACTGCTGGGAATGGCTGCTGGCTGGCTGGACCAAGCCGGGCGTGCCACAGCATTCGGCGGACCTGAAGTTCGCCGCCAATATCCTGGCTTATGGCAAGGAGTGGACGCAGCAGCGCCAGGCCGGCAATGCCAGGGGCACGAGTGGCGCGTTCGCGATGGGGCCGCTGGACATCGGCTGGCAGTACCCCGGTCCGAATGGGGAGATCGCACCGCTTCCACCTGGCACTGTTATTGGCCCATCGGTAGCCTCGCCAGTTGTTGCCAACGGGATGGTATATGTGCTGACACTGCGTGAGCCGGTCGGGGCTACCCCGTGGCTGCTGTGCTTTGACGCCAGCCCTGAGCGGGACCTTGATGGCGATGGCATGGCCGACGACGGCCTGACGGACTACTCTGACGGACTGCCCTATGATATGCTGTGGGCCGTGAACCTGGAGGGCATTGTGAGCGGGTGCACGCCGCGTAGCAGTTCGCCGGCAGTGACCACGATTCCTCTGGCCACGGGAGGTGGCGCTCCTGTTGAAGTGCCGGTTGTGCTAGTTAGCGTAACCGATGTTGCTGGCGATGATGTGGGACACCTGCTGGCCTTCAACGGGCTGGTGGACCTGGCGGTTCTGAGCAGCATGGTAGCGCCATTTGATGTGCCTGGGAATCTAGTGTGGGGCCTGGATATTCCCTCCTATGACTTCGACTGGGATGGCAGCAGCCTGAGTGGCTCTGACGGTAATTCGGAGCTCGTAGATCTATCTACGCCTGTCGTCCATAAGAACTGGGTTTACTCCTGTCAAGCGAGATAGACCCCGGCACGTTAGGGGCCGGCGCGGATGAATGCACGTATGGGCGTGCCTTCTGTGTGCGACTACTGGATCCTGACCCTGCAAACCCGGCTCGGTGGGTTTACCCTGATGCGGACACTGACCAGGACGACAATGTGGATGCTACCCCGGAATATCAGCGCAGCCTGCCGCCGTTCCAGGAGCCGGAATGGCTGGTGGATAGCTCGCGGCGAGAGTATCCGCTGGCGCCTGGCTGCATACCTGTGATAACGACTGAGTGGAGGCAGCGATACTATGCGGTACGCCGGTCTGGCATAGCTGGAACGGCGCGGCTATAGAGACCGCCGGCTGGTTGAGCACTTTCGACCGTGCCGGCGGTGGCGAGTTCTGCCTGGTGCCGACCCCTCAGGACCCGGCCACGGGCGACTATCTGTTGAATGATGCCTACTATGAGGCTCGGTTGAATCGACCGACGGCGACTGGTCTTTCGGCGACGCGAAACAGTGATGGGATGGCGGTGGCCGTGTTTGGGACGGAGGGGATTGGCCCTGACGAGCAATATGCATGGTTTGACAATATCAACGGGCCGGCCGGACTAGGCGCGGGCGCGGTACGTGAATTGCTGGCGGCTGTCGGCAGTCCGCCGGATGACAATCCGCTGAACCTGCAGACCGGCTGCGATGTGGATGTGAGCTACACGTCCGGCGGCAGCCCGTACACTGACACCGTGCACTTGCCGGGGCCGGTGCTGTGGAAGCAGCAGTTGCCGCTGAACGAGCGGCGCGTCACGCCGCCGGCGACGGACCGCAAGGTTGTGGTCTCCTCCTCAGACCTGGCGGACTATGATGGAACCAGCCCGCCGTCGCTGCCGGCATTCCCCGCAAGCGCCGGGG
>JALGTI010000432.1 GCA_029821455.1 Candidatus Zipacnadia bacterium
CTTCAATGAATTCGCTATCGCTAGTCATAGGATATGTTGCTATCTTCCAATCCTAACACGTCAGGTAGTATGTTGTGCGGATCAAGGACAGACTTCAGCCGGCGACAAATCTCCAGCGAAGTTCCCTGCGGTAGTGTAGCAAGTCCAGTGGGAGCCGGAGCCAGCCATGTAGTCGTCCCTGCGTACTTCTCAGCCAGGGCCTGGGCCTGGCTGTGGAAGTTGCGTAGCTCCTGGTGGCTACTCACCGCGCAGTGCACCAATCCCAGCCCAGGCGCAGCGCGCAGCGCCCCTGCGCTGTCCAGTGTGTTCAGCTCGGCTGTGAGCGTTGTAGTAGCGCTCAACTGACAGGAGGCCTTCAGTATTGCTGTGCCTGTGGGTTGTTGCGTGAGATTGGTCACGTCCAACCACAGGGCCAGATAATCTCTGTCAAGCTTGTGCCAATCGCCGAGGCCGTGTGCTGCCGCCATCGCTGCCAGTCGCCCGGTCATCTCATCAACGTCCTCAGTAAACCCCTCCAGCCCAACAAGCAACGACCAGGGCCTGTTCAGCTCCCCGGCGATCTCAGCGGCGAGTGGATTGAGTAGCTCAACTGCCGCCGGCCGCAAGGGCGAAGCGACCAGCTCAGCAAGCAGTGGGGCAGCCGCCCTTGGATCATCCACCGGCAGCGCCACAGTACGCAGCGCTTCCGGGCGCGGCAAGGTGCGCAGTGTTACCTCCAGTATCGCCCCCAAGCTGCCACGCGACCCGATGAACAACTTCTCTACCGCATAGCCCGCCACGTTCTTCACACACGAACTGCCAAAACTGACCACTTCCCCGCTGCACAGGACCGCTTTGATGCGGGTGACCAGGTCGCGCGGCCCGCCATAAAGCAGGCGGTGTGGTGCCGACTCGTTGGCGGCCAATATGCCACCCACAGTAGCCCGCTCGGCAAAGCGGGGACGCAGGGCCAGCATCTGCCCATGCTCGGTCACTGCCTCTTCGATCTGAGAGAGGGTGACACCGCCCTGGACGGTGATGGTCAGGTTCTCGTAGTCGTAGGCGAGGATGTGATTCAGGCATTTAGTACTGATGACCGCCACGTCGTCAGCGGGCGGCCCCAGCTTAGTCCCCGCTCCCCGGACAACAACCGGCTGCTGCTTGCAATGAGCGAGAGCAAGCATCTTCTGGACTGCCTCTTCGTCAGCCGGCTCAAACCAGCCCTGCTCGTTGCGCGCCGCAGCCTCTGGCGCTACTTGCCAGAAACTTCCCTTAGGCAGCAGAAGCCGTTCGGATTCGGCGATTTCGTCGCGGGCGGGCAGAACTTTGTCGGGATTGCAGAGCAGATCAGGGTCGAACGCTTCTTTGACTTGCCACATCAGACGCAACTCCGCTGGCCCGAACATCAGCGGCATATACTTGCGCTTGCCACAGCCAATCCCGTGCTCGCCGGTGAGCACCCCACCGTGGGCGATAGCCAGCCGTGTTATCTCCTCATCAATGGCTACTACACGTCTGGCCTGGTCCTCATCACGGGGATCATAGAGCACCAGGGGGTGCAGGTTGCCATCGCCGGCGTGGAAGACATTGGCAATCGGGATGCCCCACTTCTGGCCAATCGCCAGGACCTCGGCCAATACCTGGGGCAGGGCGGTGCGGGGAACAGAGATATCCGTGCAAATCTTGCTTGGAGCGATGTTCACCACCGCCCCAAAGGCGCCCTTGCGACCCTTCCAGAGTAGCGCCCGCTGCTCTTCGTCCTGAGCCACCTGGAAATCGCGCACCTCGCTGCGCTGACAGGCCCGCTTAATCTGCTCGACCTGGCGGTCCATGCTCGCGGGCAGGCCATCCAGCTCAATCAAGAGCACCGCCGCCGCATCGAGCGGGTAGCCGGCCTGCAGGCCCTGCTCCACTGCTCTTATCATCGCGTTGTCCATCATCTCCAGAGTAGTGGGTATTATGCCCTCAGCGATGATATCGGATACCGCATGACTGGCCGTACCCAGCGAGTCGAATATCGCCAACATTGTGACTACAGTTTCCGGCATCGGAATGATGCGGCAGGTAATCTCGGTGACCAGGCCAAGTGTTCCCTCGCTGCCTACGACTATCCCGGTCAGGTCGTAACCGAGCCAGTCCAGAGACTTGCCACCGATGCGCATGCACCGCCCGTCGGGCAAGACCATCTCAACACCGAGAACATGGTTGGCGGTCACACCGTACTTGAGGCAATGTGGCCCACCCGAGTTCTCACCTACGTTGCCGCCGAGGGTACAAACGCATTGGCTGGCCGGGTCAGGCGCATAGAAGTAGCCACCCGTGGCCAGCGC
>JALGTI010000063.1 GCA_029821455.1 Candidatus Zipacnadia bacterium
GTAGGCCGCGAATCGGCGAAGGAACGGCTTGAACACGGGCTGCTCAATCCACCAGTCAAACCACACGAGTTGCGGCTGGTACTTGTCCACGAGTTCACAGGTTCGCGCTAGCCAGTCCTCGAGGAAGTCGGCGTCCGGCTGCGTACCGTCCGGCTGGGCGGGGCCGTAGAAGTCCGCGTACTTGGGATCCTGGACGTCCGAGGCGAACTTCATGCCCCCATTCATGAACCACCAGTGCTCGGCGCGGTGCGTTGAAACACCGAACACCATACCCTTCTTGCGCACGGCTGCGGCCAGCTCACCCACGATATCGCGCCTGGGGCCCATGTTGGTGGCACACCACTTAGAGAAGCCGGAGTCGTACATCGCGAAGCCGTCGTGGTGTTCGGCCACTGGCACCACGAACTTTGCCCCGGAGCTCGCGAACAGGTTCGCCCAGCGTTCGGCACTGAACCGCTTAGCGGTGAACATCGAGATGAAGTCCTTGTAGCCGAACTCGCTCTGCTGGCCGAAGGTCTTGACATGGTGCTCGAATTCCTTCGATCCCTCTTGGTACATATGCCGGGGGTACCCCTGGTTGCCGAAGGCAGGCACACAGTAAGGGCCCCAGTGGACGAAGATGCCGAACTTGCCATCAAGGTACCATTGGGGGACGGCGTACTGCTTCAGCGATTCCCAGGTCGGTTCGAACGGTCCGTCGGGGCTGTGAACTCTGGTCTGCGTCATGCTGAGCTCCCTTCTACGCCGAGTTGCCCAAGTCAGACAGGCGCTGCCTTTCGTTGGCTCAAAGGTCATGCCTTTGAGGCGACACTTCGCTACTTGAGCTGCGCGAGTCTTCGTACCTGGCCCCACAAGCCGAGAACGCGAGGTGTTGCCGGCACTGCTGACGGTTCAGGACTCTTCGGTTCTCCCGCGAGCTTGACGGCAGATGCGATAGTATTTCCGTGTCGGGCTGGAGCTACACAGTCGTTCACGTTGTGGCGGCTTGCACCGACATGCTCAGCGTCTCGTATTGGTCTTCAGTCAGTGGCAACTCTTTGTGCAGTTGCCCCATCGTGGCATCGCTCCTTGGATGCCACGATTATACCATATCTCTTCAGAGGCACAACACTAGATGCACATTGACCTGCTCTTGCACCTGGCTGTCGGACAGCTCGTAGAGACATTGTGGTTCGACATTATTCTGGCACATTCGAGCCTTGACCTATACCCCCCGCTATAATCTATGGTAGACTTGCGCAACAGTCTCCTAGAAGGGAAGTGACGCTGATGCAGGCGATCCGCTTCGGGATCATTGGGGCAGGTGATTGGGCCATCGGCCGCGCTCAACGCTTCAGGAAGATTGAGGGCTGCAGCGTGACGGTAGGCTGGTCGCGCTCTGAGAGTTCGTGTGACAGGTTTTTCCGCGAAACTGGAGCGCCGACGGTTGAGGACTGGCATGACATCTGTGACAGTGACAAGGTGGATGCAGTGGTCGTAGCTACACCTAACTTTTTGCACTTCGAGCAGGCCCGTGCCGCCCTCGTCGGCGGCAAGCACGTGCTGGTGGAGACGCCATTGAGCCTGTACCATTCAGAAGCGCAGGAGCTGGCTAACCTGGCCGCGCAGCACAGCCTGGTCGTCCATCACGGCGCAAAGTGGCGCTATCATCCTGACCATGCCCAGGAGATCGAGAGCCTGCGTAGCGCCGGGCCGCTGGTGTATGCAGAGAGGACGGCAGCCTTCGACGGCGGCCCGATGCGACCGTGGTATAGGGATTTCACCCTCAGTGGTGGCGGCTTCTCGTTCATCCCCTACGTGGCTGTGGACTTCTTCCAGGCGTTCGGTGAAGTGCAGGCGGTTGATGGCAAGCACACGCGCCTGCACGACCTGGACATCGCCACTATGTGGGTAGAGTTTGTGGATGGGGGGCAGGGCAAGATAACCTACGGCACTGGAGCGGACATTCCGGACCTGGACGTGGGCGCGGTTATTGGTAGCGACGGGATCGTGCAGTGGGGCATGGGCCAGCCAAAGACGCTGGTGCGGGGAGAAGATATCGTTGAGCTCCCTCAACGCCGTGACCTGGACGTGGTGCTCTATGAGAACTATGCATTTGTGGATGAAATCCGTGGCCTACGTGACTTCCGGCCCGATCTGGAACTCGATCTGAAGACCCTTAAGGCAGTGAGTGAGGCCCGGGAACAGGCAAAGTGAGCAGGCCCCACGATTTGGTTGCGTGCACGCTCGCCCTTGCTCCCGGCAAACACACCATTCGTGTGCGGGAGGATCGCGAAGGCTACGTGGGTTTTTCCCCTTCGACCGTGTGGGAATGCGGACCGTGGACGAGTGACGCATCCTATGCCTTCAGTGCCGGGCCTCCAGGGCGATGGTCTCGACGGTTGCCCACAGCTTCTCGATTGTGGAGGCGGCGGGCAGGTGTACCGTTAGCTCCCAGGACTAATGCGGAGGGTGTTTTGGTCCTCTGTCGCCGGGAAGAGTGCCAGCCTGCTTGCGGCCCAATCGCTTACGCTACATTCCTCTGCCCTGTATTATGCGCCACAGCAACACCGGCGGCAAGGCCCTTGTGTCGCCCATAATCGCGTTCCAAGCGTCTCCCGGGCGCCGGGTTGTCACGTCACTGCTTGTTCTCCGCGATAGCTTCGACCAGTAGCTCCACCAGCTTGCCGCGTGTCAGGGGAATGGCTGTCAACACCAAGAAAAAGCGCCCTCCTTGCGAAGGGCGCTTCTGTTTCCCATATTCTGAGCTAGCTTGATACCTTATTGGCCGGCATACGGCGATACATATCCGCCCTGTCCGTAGCCGTAGTACCCTTGCGGGCCGACATCGTAGCGGAGAGGCGGCTGGTAGCCATAGCCTTGGCCTCCCCACGGCTGCTGATAGCCGTAACCGTAGCCATACCCATATTCTCGGCCGCCCCGCTGCTGATAGCCATAGCCGCCGCGGCCATACCCGTACTGCTGTCCGCGCCCATACTGGTATCCCTGGCCGGAGTACCTCCCATAGCCCCGAGTAGCCCCGACCCGATAGTCATTCTCATTGATGGCAACACCGCCGAACAGGGCCGCAATCAGCATGGGGTTGGCATGTTTTAGCTCAATCAGGCGCACGACTACCTCCTGCCCGGAAGCACCGCCTGCGGTCAGCCCTACACCCTGGCACAGGCCACTGGCCTGGCCCATCAGGGCGACAACCGCGATCATGGATGCGCTCAGCATCAGCTTCTTCATCCGGCACACCTCCGCCCGCCGCAGAATCAGTATAAGGGGGCGAGGCGCCCTATACGGCATGTGAAGGAGGGAGGGTGGAACCTTCATATGGCCTGGCTGACGGACGCCTCGCCTGTCGTACACTCTAGTTGACGTCTCAGCCTGTCCAAAGGTTCCCTAGTTTGGCTATATTTTTCTGGCAGATATCGGGGAGGAATTCCCGGCAGCGAGGAAGAATAAGCTAATCGCGGGGTGGTAAAGGGGGCGTGTCTACGCGTTTTCATAGCAGAGGAGTGATCAAATGTCCGATCTTGACCGTAAATATGGCTTTGCGGTGATAGGCTGCGGGGTTATCTCCGACACCCACATCCAGGCAATTCAGCAACTGGAAAATGCCCATTTGGTGGCAGTGTGTGATGTGGACGCAGAGGCGGCGCGCGCGAAGGCTGAGCAATATGACTGCGAATATCACACCGACATTGCCAATGTCCTGGCTTGCGATGACGTGGATGTGGTCAACATCGTAGTGCCCAGTGGCCTGCACGCTAAGCTGGGGATCCAGGCCGCCGAGGCGGGCAAGCACGTCATCTGCACCAAACCGATTGACATCACGCTCCAAAGCATTGACAGCCTCATCGCCGCCTGCCGCGACAACGGTGTGAAGCTTGCCGCCACGCACCAACTCCGCAGCTACCCCATCTTCAACCGCATAAAGAGTGCCGTTGATGGCGGCAGGTTCGGCAAACTGCTGTACGGCAGTTGCTTTGTGCCTTGGTGGCGCGAGAGGGCTTACTATGGCCCGGGCCGCTGGCAGGGCACCAAGGCGATGGACGGCGGCGGCGCACTGATGAACCAGTCCATCCACTTTATTGACCTGCTGATCTGGATAATGGGGCGGGTGAGCACAGTGTTTGGGCACGCCGAGCACCTTTATCACGACATTGAGACGGAGGATTGCGGGACGGCGGTTCTGAAGTTCGCCAATGGTGCTCACGGCATCATTCAGGGCACGACCTGCACCTACAGGGGCCTGCCGGCCCGACTGGAAATTCACGGCACGAAGGGCAATGCCTACACGGTGGGCGATGAGACGATGCAACTGTGGCAGGTTGAGGGGGATGAGGACGAGGTGGATGCTGACCTGCAGGGTCACGTGGGTGGCGCCTCTGATCCCAAGAGTGGGATGATGGGCTATGCGGTGGCGGCTCATGTCGAGCAGATTGGCGACCTCCTGGCGTCCATTGAAGAAGGCCGTGAGCCCAGACTCAACGGGCCTGAGGCCCGCCGCGCTGTCGAGGTCATCCTCGCCATCTATGAGTCCTCAGAGACGGGCAACGTGGTTAGGCTTGGCTGATCCGAACTGGCCATGGTAGGACCAGGGGTGGGCTGCAAGCAGTGTCACCGGCGCTGGGGGCGCATATGGGCTTACATGACGCACAGAAAGTCGCAGAGTTGTGGGGTGATGAGGACCGCTTTGCCTACTACGAAGGCGGTGGCTTGAACTGGGCCCAACTAGAAGCTGTTAGGCGCAGGATGTCTGCCAAGATTAGCGGGGATCCCGCTGTAGATTGGATTGACCACCTCAAGGCCACCCACCTTCAAGACCGTACGCCTGTGGAACGCTGCCTGAGCCTCGGCTGCGGTCGTGGTTCACTGGAGAGAGACCTGGCGGCGAGGGGCGTCTTCAAGTACTGCATCGGCTATGACATTTCTGAAGGGGCCCTGGCGCAAGCTCGCGCCCTTGCCGCCGAGTCGGGCTACACCCACATTGAATACGTTGCCGCGGACCTCAACACCATAGAGTTGCCGTGCAGTCAATTCGACTTAATCGTCAGCCGCGGGGCCCTCCACCACCTCAGCGCGTTGGAGGATGTCACTGCCCAGATCAACCGAGCCTTGAAGCCAGACGGACTTCTCGTCGTAGCTGACTACATGGGGCCGACTCGCCTTGCCTACTCCGCCCGGCGGCTTGAGATCTGCGACGCAGCACTGCAGCTGCTACCGAAGCGCTTCCGTCGCAGCGTCAGTTGGCAGCGTCGTGGCCGTGTCGGGTACGGTGCAAAGCGCTCGCCGGCAGACTGGGCACGGCTTGCCTGGTTGAAGCTGCGCAACCAGACTCTAGTCAGGGCGCTCGGCACCCGCCTCCGCCACGCGCGACTGCGAGCCACTGGCAGGCTCCTCGTCAAACAACGCGTCGCCCGGGTCGTCGCTTCCGAGCTGGCAGTAGATGACCCGAGCGAGGCTGTTCGCTCAGCCGATATTCGAACGGTGCTCGAGTCCGCTCTAAATACAATCGAATACAAGCCCTACGGCAGCAGCATTCTTATGCCCGTGCTGGACGACATCGCCGGTAACTTCGAGCGCGACGATCCAGTGGCCGACCGGCTGCTTGAGATGCTGTTTGAGATCGAGGATGCCCTGATGGAGGCAGGCGAGATCGAGTCGGACTTTGCGTACATTGTTGCCGCCAAGCATCAAGGTACCGATTGATAACAAGGCTCCGCAGGGCAAATCCGGCACTTTGGTGCCAGATTTGCGCAGGGGTCAATTCAGCCGTATGATCCTCACCTCGAGCGGTTGCATCTCCAGCGGGAACTCAACGTCCTCACGTTCCAGTAGGTCATAGCCGCCGGTGGGGTCGTTATCTCCCACCAGTCGCACCGTCACCGGCGCCTTGTTCATATTGATCAGATAGCAATGCGGCTCCCCGTCAATCAGCTTATAGCGGAAATCCACGCCCTGGATTGGCTCTCCGTTTTCATCCCGCACTCGCAGCAGGCGGATAATGCCAACATCGTCGTAGACTGGGTCGAGAAGCTTGGCGTAGGCTGTGGCATCCGTGCCCGGCTCAATGGTGTGGACGTTTTCCAGGGCGTACAGAGCCTTTGCTGAACGAGGATTGTCGTGTTCGTCGCGCGTCAGCGAACCACGGCTGATGAGCAGCTTGCCGCCCATCAATGCAAACGTCACGATCGCGTTGTAAGTGCTATCCCAGCCGTGCATGGCATCGGGAACAATCAGCAGCTTGTAGTCAGCCAGCCGGCCGGCCGCAATCTGCCGCTCAGTAATGAAGTCCACCGGTGCATCCAAGAAAAAGCTGCCGATGTAGGCGCTGATGTAGCCCTGGATATGGCCGGCATCGGGCATTGACGAAATGGCCGACAGGATGGCAACCTCTGACTCGGGGCGCCCAAACGAGGCTATTTCGTGACTGAGCCTTCTTATGTCCAGTGCTGTGTGGCCGTATGCCTCCAGCACTAACGGGTCCTCCACCAGCCGTGATTCGGTGTGGTTTGGCTCCCAAACCCACAACGTGGCGCAGTCCTGCCCGTGCAGCATCGCCTGAAGCGTGTGCGCCCGGCAATACTCCGGCGGGTACTCCTGGTGCTTGATGGTGGTATGATATTCCCAGTCATAAACGGCTTTACTCTTGTCGTATGAACGCAGCAGTTCCATCCACCATAGATACCCGAGGGTGGCCATCGCATATTGGGCTCCTGGCTCATTGCCCGTGTAGTTGACCCCGCCATCTCCGCCGATTACATCCAGCGTATTCATAATCGCCTCGTGGTCCCAGCCGCCAGAGAAATCGGTCGGGTCATTTGCGCCCAGCACAGAGGGGAAGGCATAGGTGAGCGCTTGAGGGTCGTGGCTGTGAATGAACTCCGTCTTCCACCCTAACCACTCAGTCAACATATCCTGGTTGAAGCGGCACAGGTCATACCAGCTTGCCCGGCTATCCACATCGGTGGGGTAAGTCAGGGCTTCGAAGCTCTGATAGTCGCTGTCCCACGCCGCGTTGAGCGCCTCGATAGTCCTGTACTGTTCCTGCATCCGCCTGCAGAATTCTTCAACATACAGGGGGTGGTCAGTGAAGCCGTGCCCACCCTCCCCGTTGATGATGATGCCCAGGAACTCTGGACAGTCTTTGCTTTGCTCACAGAACCAGCCCAGGTACTTGCGATTGATCTCACGCCATGCTTCTGAATAACCGCAGAACGGTTCGTCGCCCACCGCCCACTTGGGTATCTCGGCCGGTGACATATGCCACCATACGCCGATGTTGTGCTGGCTGCTGTAGTCCAACATCCTGGTGATATATGGGACCCAGGCAGTGTCGAACACATTGGCTGCCGGGAAGAAATTCAGGGCATAGGGACCGACCACGCCCGCGCAATTGAACCCCATCTCACTGGCCAGTGGCATAATGTGGCTGCTGTTCGCCCATCCCATCATCCCCAGCATCAGGCATTCCTGGTCTCCAGCATAGAATGTGCCATCACGGGGCACGACGCTCCCGATGTCAGGTACGGGCACCACAACCGCGTGTTCGGGATGGGCCAGGAGCTCGTCGACAAGCATCTCCGCACGCCTCAGCATCTCCTGCAGCTTGTCCAGCACCGTCTGTGCACGCATCAGTCGCTTGGCCGCAATGTCCATTCGGACCAGCATGTCGAAGGCGTCGGCGACTGCTGCCGAGGTGAGCACATATTCATACGGTGTCCCAGCCTGCTTGAGTTGCTCGACTCCCCGGCGCAGCCCTGCCGCCTGCTCTTTGATGGCATCCGCCTTCGCCAGCAGTTCGGACGCATCGGCTTTGATGAACGGTAGGTCGGCCCACGCCAGCTCCACACCATCCGGATCGGATAGCACTACCACCAGCGTATATGACCCGTTTGCCAGCTCCCGCAGGTCAAGCCGCTCGGTGATCGTGTTCTCTCCCGCCTTTATGATTGAGTACGTTATGACACTGAACATGTGTGCGTTGTGCTCGTCATACATGGCCAATTCAGCCTTGCAGGGATTAAAAGCACGCCCGCTCCAGATCCGCAGCTCGACCTCCGCGCTCTCCTCGTCGCTGTATTCATTGGCCGCGATCAGCCACAGCCTCACCTCATGGCCTGCCGTTTCGGGCGCATCAATCAGCGTGACCGCGCCCCAGTTCGTGGGGTCCTTGGTCTCTGCGATGCCGCTGGTCCACTCTATCCAGCCCCTGCCCCGGCCTGCATCTGCATCATTGACGATGATGTTGAACCCCATCTCGCGTGTGTGCAGCGGGTCCATCAGCAGTTCGTGCCACGGCAGCGCGAACTCATAGATGGTGCGCCTGGCTTCTTCGTCTCGCACAAAGGCCATCTGCCCCGCATCAACTCGGCCTTTTGGCAACTGTTCATTGGCCGCATACCAGCGGAACATCCGGGGGCCGTTTGCCGTAAGTGCAACGCCGTATTCGAAGTCGCCTTCATCCCACTGTGGCAGCTTCGTGTTGTGCCCCGGATCGAATCCCATTTGCAGCGAGTCCTGCCCCCATATCTCATACAGCGTCTCATCGCTGCATGTTTGCAGGTGGTCATTATCCGCTACGTCGCAGGCCACATACAGATTGTCGGGGTCCCAGGCCATATATAAGTGCGCGGAGCAGTCGGCGGGGCCGCCATAGTCTGGAATATGCACGTGACCGGGCTCAGCGCCGATCCCCAGCGGCTCCACGGCAGCCCAGTCATCCAGCGCCCCATCTATCACCGGTGGCTCAGGCAGCCGGGGTATCTGGTAGGTCGGCAGTGGCGGTAGCTCAGGGTCGCGGATTTCCGTGCGCGATATCGGTTTCAGGTACACATAGTCAATGTAGATGCCGTTGTGGCTGTAGTCACTGATGCGAAACGGGAATGAGCCATCGTAGTAGATAGTGCCCGCATAAATGTCCTCGTACTCCGTGTTCCTGATCCAGACGTTCTTAGTCTTGGACACGTGGTCCAGACTAACCCCACCCTCGCCTTTGCTTGTGTCAACCAGCACAAGATGGAACGAGCCCTCGAAGCCTTCGTCAACTCGTGCACGCACATGCAATTCATAATAGCCCGGTTTCAGCTTGAAGCTGTGCCACCAGACGTGCGCCGCTGCGCCGGGTGGCTCGCGCCGGAACGCCTCACCCTCTCGGGCGGCGGGGTCCTTCGTGCCCTTGCCTTCCCAGTACGGGTACTGGGTTGGATCGAAGCCCTTTTCTTGCGCCATGGCACTGCAGACCATTATGGCAGCCAATACCATAAGGAACAAGGAAGAGTTTCTCACCAGTAATCGCTCCTATGTTTGGGACACGCGGTGCAATTCGTTTCGCCGAATGTTTCGCCATTCCCTCCCAACCGTCAAGTCACACCTGCGGAAGGAGACGGTCTGCGGTTACAATGCTACCTAATACCATCCGGGCCTTGACTCAAGTTGCGACTGACGGTAGTCTTTGTAGGTATCCTTTGGCCTTAACCGGGCAGGAGTGGACGGTAATGGATTCTCGCGTAAGAGCTTGCCTTCTTGCAGGCCTGAACGCCCTGCTAGCGGTGGACATGTGCTGGGGACAGGCAACTCATAGCCCTGAGGTGATTGTATGGGAAAACCGGTACATCGGCAACGTTGATGAAGTGGCTCGTGGCGCAGCCGCGGATTTCTGGGGCAATACCTACTGGTGTGGCAGCTTCGGGGATGAGTCCGGGCGCACTGGGCTGGTGCTGAAGTATGACTGGCGAGGTGAGCTATGCTGGGAGCGCACATTTGACTTCGGCTCCCACGGCTATACTGACGGCATCAGCGTGGCAGTACGATGGGGCTCTGTGTATGCCGCGTTCACGTACCTGGACGGTGAGGAAGGCCTGTACGATTATGACTGGATGCTGGTCAAACTGAATTCACGCGGAGACACGGTGTGGATGCGGAACCATGATGCTGGTGTTGGTGGCCGCGAAAACGAATGCAGGGGCGGGGTCCTGGTAACCCGGCGGGGAATGATCTATCTATCCGGCATCGAGTATTCGGGCGGGACAGAAAACATCCTCATTGCTTGCTATGACAGGCGAGGCCGTCATCTGTGGGACTACCTGTATGACACTGGCTACAGGGAATGGGTGTTCCTCTCCCGGCTCGATCGCCGTGGTTATCCGGTCATTGTCGGCTTTGTGGTGCTGCCTGAAACCAGTGATGACTACTTGACAATGCGCATAAACCCGCGCAACGGCAAACCACTATGGGTTTCTACCTGGAACAGCCCCCACAACAAGTTGGACAGGGCGGAGGATGTAACCTTTGACTGGCGCAATAATATGTACGTAGCTGGCTGGTCCAGAAGCCCGGATGGCGATCGCGCCGTTGCGCTCAAGTACAGCCAGCGGGGGGACCTACTGTGGGAGAGTGGCTGGTTACCTGCCGGCCTAGACTATATCCTGCGCATGGGTACTGACAGGCGAGGGAATATCATCGCCGCCGGAGCCAGCGAGCACTGTGAATATGTTTCCGATGCATTTTGGCTGGTTGCAGATAAGGATTTTCACATCAAGGCTCTGGATTTCTTTGACTACAAGCAGGGATCAAACGAACCCTGGGCTATGGCAATAGATTGGTGGGGTCATACGTACCTCTCTGGCTTTGCTCGTGACCCTGACAACGGCAATATGTCGGACCTCGTCATCCTCAGGTATAATCCCGTTCGTTAGTTCTGAACTGCATGTTACTTGCGTACACAAGAAGGAGATAATGACAGTGAGCAAAGACTTGAGGGTCGGGATCACAGGCAGCGGCGGCATTTCGCATATTCATGCTCAGACCTACTCAGCAAACGAACATACTGAGCTAGTAGCGTGCTGCGACATAGACTTTTTCAGAGCCGAGGCCCTTGCCGCCAACTGGAACTGTAACGCCTACGCCAGCCAGGAAGAGATGCTGCAAAACGAGCAACTGGATATTGTGAGCCTCTGCACTCAACCGCGCAGCCATCGTATGTTGGGCGTGCAGGCATTGGAGGCCGGCATGCATCTGTTCTGCGAAAAGCCTCTGGCCTGCAGCGCCGCCGAGGGCCAGGCGATGGTGGATGCGGCCCGCGTAAACGGCAAGAAGCTGATGGTAGCGGTCTGCCACCGCTTCCACGAGCCGGTCGTTCGCGCCAAGGCCCTGCTACAAGAGGGCAAGTTGGGTGAGCTGCGTGGCTACCACAACGCTCACGTCGGCGCGATGGGCTGGAAAGACCGTGGCGGGGTGCTGCTCGACAACGGGTCCCACGCTGTGGACCACTTCCGCCACCTGGTTGGCGAAGCCAAGGACGTATCGGCGATCATCAATCCGCCCTCGGATGATATCACCGACGCCCACACGGCCTGGGTCCTGCTGGAGACCGCAGATGGTGTGCCTGGCACCATCAACCTGAGCTTCGATGTCCAGGGCGGTGGCAGCATGATTGCGCTGTTTGGCAACGAAGGCACTGCGGTGGTTGACTACTCCCTTGGCGGCCTGCGCTACAAGCTGGGAGACGATGACTGGGTCCACGAGCAGTACGAGGATCTGCCCGGGGACCATCGCTTCCATCGCGAGATCGCTCATTTCGTTGATTGTATACTCAATGACACCGAGCCTGTCCCCAACGGCGAAGAGGGCATCAAGGACCTCGAACTCATCGAGGCCATCTGGAACGCGGCTCGACGCGGCTGAATCAGAGTAGTGGGGGCCAATCGCCCGTCATGGAGGCCCCGTGCCCAATGCGAGTGCGTCTGATTGTCAATGCGCAAGGTGGGCGGCGAACGGGAGCCGCCGCTAGCCGGATGGCTGCCGACATCCTGCGCGGTGGCGGCCGGCAGGTCGAGGTTGCGCCAACCGAAGCCCCCGGACACGCCGCTGAGTTGGCCCGAACTGCGGCCAGCGAGGGCTGCGACCTGGTAGTCGGCGTTGGGGGTGATGGTACGCTCTCGGAGATGCTTAACGGCCTGGTGGGGACCGGCATACCCTGTGGCATCATCCCCTGCGGCACGGGCAATGACTTCGCTCGCTTCGTGGGCATCAATTGTGATGCTAGCCAGGCCGCACGCCAGATACTAAACGGCAGCTCCACACCTGTTGACCTGGGCCATCTGGTCAGCCACTCACGATATTTCATCAACACCGTTGGTGTTGGCTTCGACGCCCGGGTCGCTGAGCGCATCAATCGCCGGCGCCGCATCTCACGCGGCCTGGTCGCCTACGTGCCCACCATCGTGGCTGAACTGCTGCGACATTCCCCTCTGCCAGCGCTCGTTGACGTGGACGGCCAGCGCTTTGAGGATGAGTGGCTGCTGGTGGCCGTGGCAAACGGGAATGCTTACGGTGCGGGCCTCAATATCGCGCCGCAGGCGCGCTGTGATGATGGGCTGCTGGATGTGGTGCTGGTCCAGCACACCGGCCGTCTGGATGTGCTGAGGAGCCTGCGCCTGGTGATGCGCGGAGAGCACGAGCGCCATGCCCGCGCTGGTAGATGGGGATGTGCTGGCTGAGACGCCGTTGGAGATTGAAATCGCCCCTGCGGGCGCTTCACTGTGGAAGTAGAAGCGTGAGCGGCGCTGGCGGGGCGTCAATCATCCACCGGCTCAGCGACAGCGAAGTCACCGGCGAAGTTATCCAGCTTACGGATTGGCTCGTCGGGGACGTGCGCCGCTACCACCTCGCCCACGAATATCATGTGATCGCCTGAGTCATACTCGTGGACGACCTTGCATTCCAGATTGGCCACCGCACCGTCCAGTAGTGGTACGTTCGTCTCCACCGAACTTGTTGACCTCGTTGCCGTGGCAACTGCCAGTCTGGCTGACTAGCTCCTCCTGGCCCTCCCCGGCCCAGGCAAATACGAACTCACCGGTTGCGTGGATACACTCATACGTGTAGCGTCCGTAGCCAATGGCCACCGCCATGTAGAGCGGGGTGCCGGAGCAAATCATTCCCCAGCCAGCCGGCATCACATTGGGCTGCCCCTTGACTTGCGTCCCACAGCTTCCGATGGACTGACCTGTTTCATAGTCTTCAACCTCCGTACAACAGGCATCCCTGCCTGTCGTGCTCTTATGCACGAGTGAAATGCCGGTCCTGCCACTATCTGCGCCATTTCCCCAACAACTGCTCTAATTCCTCTTCTGGGATTGTAGTGTGTGGGGGCGCGAATGTCTGCGAGTAAAGCACGTTTCAACGGCATGCCCCAAGCCTCTGCCCGGGGAAAAGCCGGCAGAGCTCCCTCTCACTGCGACATCTTCCTTGCGACAGCAAGGTCGTCGAACTTGCCTATCAGCTTATCCGCAGGATACCGATGCTACGAAGGGTAGCACGCACTTCCAGCCGGTGCATGGTTGGGGCTGCACCGCCTTGCTGTTGGCCGTCTAGGCCGCGCCAAGAAAAAAGGCCCCGGCTCGGCCGGGGCCTTTACAGCAGTCCGGCGACTTGCCCGGTTGTTTCCCAGCTACGGCGCAGTGGGCGACCAGTACTGGTCAATGATCGCCGGCGGCGTGTCCACGCTATACGGTGCCGGGTGATCTGCCGCGCAGCCGGTGAATGCCGAATACGTCAGCCACTTGGCGTGGCCGTCCGCGAATGCGATGTTCGCGCCACCGTTGTGCGGATGCCCAGAGCAACTCGAATCGTTGTAGCCGTAGTCCGGAGTTGTGCTGGTTCCCGTCGGCGTCACATAAGCCACATACTTGGCCCACCACGTGCAGCCGGGCAGCAGGTCAAAGCCAACCTCGGTCCAGTGGATTATCTCTGCGGGTCGTGCGATCTTACCCATAGAGATTCCGCGAAAGGCAACATTGACCGCATAGCTGTTCTGCATCGGGAACGGCAAACCCGCCGGCCAGTAGGTGTCATAGATATAGCCACCTACCGTCGGAGGGCAACCGTTGGCCAAAAGTTCACTCCCATTGGGGCACACCCATATCTGCGCGTTCATGATGTACGGCTGCACCTGCATCTGGCCGCACTGAAGGGTTTCGTAGGCCGCCCCCCAAGCTATTCGGGGCCCACAACTGCCAGGCAACTTCTCATCGTAGTCCTGGGCGTACATCATGCTCGCCAACCCGATCTGCTTCAGGTTGGACAGACAGCTTGTCTGCCGCGCCTTCTCCCGGGCCCTCGCGAACACGGGGAACAGAATTGCCGCCAGGATCGCGATAATCGCGATCACGACCAGCAATTCGATTAGGGTAAATCCTTTGCGCATCTTCATTGCCTCCCTTGGGTGATGGGCTTTGTACACCGGACTTCTGCAATTATAGCAGAGGCGCGTGCCCTGTCAAGGGTTTTTTAGAAACACTCTGGACACGCTAAACACGGAGTTATCTGTATCTCGGAGTGAGAACACGGACAGAGGGGAAGTGGGTTTTGCCTGTAGGCTTGTTGTCAGAGCTACAGGGGCCTTGCCACGGCGAACTTGCCGGCGAAGTTGCTGAGCTTCCCGATCGGCTCGTCGGGCACGTGTGCAGCGACGACCTCACCAATAAACATCACACAGTCGCCCGGCTGGTATTCGTGCATCACCTGGCACTCCAGGTTCGCGGCTGCGCCATCCAGTAAGGGCACATTGGTGGCAACCGGCTCTGACCAGGGAATGTTGAATTCCTCGAACTTGTTGACCTCATTGCCGTGGCAGGTCCCCGTCTGCATTATCAGCTCGTCCTGGCCCTCGCCAGGCCAGGCGAACACGAACTCACCGGTCTCCCGGATGCACTGGCAGGTGTAGTTCTCGGGGCTTATGGCCACTGCGACGTAAAGCGGGTCACCTGAGCAAATCATCCCCCAGCCAGCCGGCTGGACATTAGGCTGGCCCTTGGCATCGCGGGATACCACCATAATCAGCCATTCGGGGAACTTCAACCCCACGGCTTCATCTGGGCTTACTTGCTTCATCAAGGCCAACCTCCTACAAGTAACTCGATACAGGACACGCCCAAAATGGCTCTGCTAAGCCATTTTTGAGGGGTGACGCTAGCGTCACCCCCAGTTTTGGGGGTTGTAGGGGCCTCTACGGGCGAAATCCGGAAAGTTAATGCTCTTACAAACTCCGTTCGGCGGCCTGCGCAAAGCCTTTAAGTTCTCGCATAAGCTGTGCGAAGTCGTCCGGTGAGAGGGCCTGGGGGCCATCTACCAGGGCCTCCTCGGGCCGGCGGTGGACCTCGATGAGCAGGCCATCGGCCCCGGCCGCCACGGCAGCCTTCGCCAGGGCCGGCACAAGATAGCGATGGCCGCCGGCGTGGCTGGGGTCCACGATGACCGGCAGGTGGCTAAGGCGCTTGAGCACCGGCACTGCCGAGATGTCGAGAGTGTTGCGGGTGGCGGTCTCGAAGGTGCGGATACCCCGCTCGCACAGCACCACCTGGTCATTACCCGCCACGATGATGTATTCGGCAGCCATCAGCAGGTCTTCCACAGTGGCGCTCATGCCGCGCTTGAGCAGAACTGGCTTGCTGGTCCGGCCAACCTTGGTAAGCAAGCTGAAGTTCTGCATATTGCGGGCGCCGATCTGAAAGATATCCACTACCGGATCGAGCAACTCCACGTGCTCGGGGTCCATCACCTCGGTTACAATAGGCAGGCCAACGGTCTCGTGGGCCTCCTGCAGTAGGTCAACTCCATCCTCGCGCAAGCCCTGAAAGTCGTGAGGCGAGGTGCGGGGCTTGAATATCGAGCCGCGCAGAAACACCGCGCCAGCAGCCTTGCAGAGTCGGGCGGTCTCCAGATATTGCTCACGGCTTTCCACGGCGCACGGCCCGGCGCCGACGGCAACGCGCTCCCCACCGATATATGTGGGGCCGGGCAGCTCGATTATCGTTGGCTCGGCCATGACCTCCTTGCCAGCCAGCTTGAACGGCTCCATAATCGGGACGATACGGTCCACCCCAACCATACTCGCCAGGATTTCGATCTTGTCGGGGGTCTTGTCACCGATGACCGCGATGACTGTCTTTTCCACGCCCACAATCGGGTGGGGGGTGAAGCCCAACTCCTCCACCTTGGCGATGATGCTATTGTATTGTAGCTTTGTAGTATCCGACTGCAGGATGATTACCACGATGCGCCTCCGATGCCTGTTTGGGGCGTTCTTCGCCAAGTGGCCGCCCGGTTCCTCCTGGGGCAGGAGGCAGCGGACCTGGCGGCGAAGGATCTCCATTGGCGCAATCTGCTAACGGAAGGATTGTGGGGTATATGTCGGAACTGCCGCGCGAACCATCCTACTTTGTGGATAGGCTGACGACGTTGCAGTTGTCTATGCGGGATGCGCTGATGACGCGCCGCCGAGAGGCCAGCGAGGCAGCGATGCGCTCTGCAGAGGGTACAGGGGAAAGCGATATTATCTATTCGCCTGATGCGTGGGTTCACGATGTGCTGATTGACTTCTGCCACGAATGGGCAGAGGAGATACCCTTCCTGCTTGTGGCTGAGGACATCGAGGGGGGCAGCATCGTCTTCCCCAAAGGTACGCCCGAGGACGACTCGCAGTTCGTGCTGATCGTTGACCCCGTGGATGGCACCCGTGGCTTGATGTATGACAAGCGGTCGGCGTGGGTCTTATCCGGCGTCGCTTCCTATCGCGGGCCGGAAACCAACCTGCGAGACATCGAAGTGGCTGTGCAGACGGAGATACCCACCTCGCGGCAGTACCTCAGCGCGATGGTCTATGGGATTATGGGGGCGGGCGTGTGGGGTGAGCAGCACAATATCTTCAGCAACGAGGTGACGCCTTTCTCACCGCAGCCGGCCACCAACGAAAGCATCGCGCACGGATTTGCCACCATCGCCAAGTTCTTCCCCAGCGGCAAGAGCCTGGCCGCGGCCATTGAGGAGCGCCTGATGGAAACTATCAGCAGCGAGGCCGGGGAGGAGTTCCCGATGATCTTCGATGACCAGTACATCTCGTCCGGCGGGCAACTCTATGAGCTGATGGTGGGCCATGACCTGTTCACCGCCGACCTGCGGCCTCTGCTGCTGGCCCAGGCTGGGGCCGGCAGTCGGCTCGGCAAGATCTGCGCTCATCCCTACGATCTGTGCACGGAACTAATTGCCCGCGAGGCCGGCGTTATTGTCACCGACTTGGATGGCCGGGCGCTTAGCGCGCCGCTCGATACTACTACCAATATCCTGTGGCTGGGGTTTGCCAATGAAGGAATACAGCGGCAGGTGTATCCGGTGCTCAAGGATATCCTGCGGGATTTGGGGCTGACCTAACCCCCCGAGTCCTCTTCCTGAGAGGGGGAGTGTGGTAACCTAACCCCCCGGCCCCCTTCCCTGAAGGGAAGGGGGAAAGGAGGGGGAGTTGGTAGGCCGGACGCCTACGTTACCCTATCCACGGCGGTAGGGTAAGCTTCCAGCTTGCCCTTCGATAAACTCAGGACGGTGAGCTTGCCGAACCCGCAGCTTGCCCTGAGTCTCCGCAAGCTGGAAGCTTGCGCTACGGAGACGGCAAGCTGGAAGCTTGCCTCACGGAGTGATTTGGTTTCTCAACATAACCAACCGCAGTTCCCCCCTTCCTTCAGGAAGGGCGGACAGGGGGGTAGGTACACGAAGGAATCCCGGCTGCACGTAATGCGTCCTCTGTAACAGGAGGGCCGCACGACAGGGCATCAGCGCCTATGGAGCAGGATGCTGCAGAGCTGGTGCGGCGGTCACGTGATGGTGACGCGAGGGCCTTTGAGTCGCTGTTTCGCCGCTACCAGAATACCATCTACCGGCTGGCCTTGTACCTGGTCGGTGACGTCGGCACGGCTGAGGACGTCACGCAGGAGGCGTTCGTGCGCGCCTGGGAGCGGCTC
>JALGTI010000433.1 GCA_029821455.1 Candidatus Zipacnadia bacterium
TCAACACCACAGGCCAATAGCTCGTCCATCAGTTCCATAATGTAGCCATCGCTGTGCAGATAGACGTAGGTGCCTGCCCGGCGGCAGGGCTGCATCAGCTTCCGATACGCGGGGGCAATCCACTTGTGAAAGGCAGCGGGGCTGATGATAGAGGCGGTCTGGGTACCCAGGTCCTCACCGAAGGACATCATATCCACACCCATGCCCAGGTACTGGTCAACTATGATGCGATTATGCTCCACCACCATATCAATGAGGGTCTGCAGGCGAGGGTCTTCTGTGGCGATGTCCAGCATCAAGTTCTGAAAGCCGCGCAGATACCACAGCCGCATCAGCATAAAGCCATGAGGAACTCCGCCGGAGGTCAAGTCTCCATTGGCCCGCGCTTGCTCGATGCCTTTGCGCGTACCCTCCCAGTCGGCCGGCGCACGGTCGGCTTGCACGAGGGGATCAGGTATCTTATAGCGCTCAAGCGCCTCCCAATCTGAGAGGGGACACTCCAGCACCTGCCCCTCCAGCCCATCCACTGCGCTTTCCCAGACGCAGCCCCAGCTATCAGTGAAGGTTTCAGCGGCGCGATAGGCGGCAGCAAACTCGTAGTTATCGAAGTCCCGCCCGCCTTTCTTGAAGCCGGGAAAGAACAGCGGATGTCGCGCCATCACCTCCTCCATCTCGTCACGGAATTGGTCCCGCGAGGCATCCGAAACGTGTACGGACATCGGTATCCACTCGGGATTAGCGAAGGTGATGGTGCGTAGATAATTCTCGCGTTCAGACAGAGGCATCACTTCTCACCATTGCAGGCGGGGTAGTTGGCTTCTTTCGCGTTCCCAGACCATTTGACCTCTGCTGCGTCCGGAGGCGGAGCATGCTCCTGAGGGGCAGAGCTATTGTGCTCTTGACGCCCACCAGGCTGCTTGGTATCATTATGCTGCATTGCCGGGTGGTGTAATGGTAACACGGCTGACTCTGGATCAGCTATTCAAGGTTCGAGTCCTTGCCCGGCAGCCATAAGAGAACGAGGGCCATCCCATGTGGGTGGCCCCTTTTCACTTCTCGGCTACCTGTTCAACATATCAACCCACGCTGCCACCATTCCCTCATATCCCCCATCCACTAACTGCAGCTTGTCAGCCGCTCCTGCAGCCGCATAGGCCTCTTTCGTACGCTGGAAATGCTCTTCGGGACTTGCCGGGTGCAGCGAGCCATCCAGCGGCGAGGCGATCATCAGCTCTCGTGGCGCGACCAGCTTTGCGATATCGCAGATGTCACCGACCTGCTCGATAACATCAAACAGGAAATGGCTGCTCTCCTGCTGTATGTGTGCATCATGGCAGTATGAGGCGAGCAGCCTGTAGCAGCAGGTCTTTGTGAAGCGCTCATCCAGCGCCACGGCCAGCAGGGCAATGAACGCCATCGTGCCCTCGCCCCACAAGGCGAGTCGCTCGGCGTCAATATCAGCGCGTCCCTGCAGGTAGTCGGCCGCCCGCATCACATCGAAGGCCTGCGTCCCGGCGGCCAGGCGGCCCAGGGTCATTGTCTGGCGAGTGTGATACTCCCAGTTGGGGCCGTTCGAGGTCTCGCCTACACCGCGCGGCTCAAGCGCAAAGACCGCGCAGCCCGCATCCAGCATGCCCTTGACATCGCGGTTGCGTGTCGCCGCTTCCTTGCCAGCGGGTAGCAGGTAGATGCAGGCCAGCAGCTTCGCAGGCGCCGGCTCAGGCTTGATGAGCAGCCCTGTGGCGATGATGTCCCGCTCGGTATGCAGGGCTATCTTCTCCACGGAATGGTCGCCACGGTACAGTGTCTCAATCTCTTTGACGCGGAGTGACTCGTCCGTCTGCGGCAGCCCGCCCAGACAGTGCTCCGCTAGGTTTCTGCACGCCTGGTCTGCCTCCTCAGGCTGCCCTCCAGCCTCCAGCTTCTCCTTCACCCGTAGATAAGTCAGGTGTGGGATCGTCATCCCTTCGTCAAGGCCACCGACAAACAGTGTGTTGCTGTCTTCGGGCTCGCCCCAGACCTGCTCCTCGCAGTACTGGTCAGCCTCCACGCCCTTCAGCCACCGGTCAAACCAGCGATAGACGCCCAATCGTGCGTTTTCCTCGTAACTGTGGTCACCATATATCTCATGCAGGCTCACAGCCTCCTCCTTGCCATAGAGCTGATATATCTGCTTGAGCCGGTCAAGCGCCTGGTTAGCACGCAGGATATGGAACCCGCCATCCAGCGTCGCGCTGACCAACAGCAATGCTCGCGGCGCAACAAGGCCCAACACATGCGGCTGGTCGCC
>JALGTI010000434.1 GCA_029821455.1 Candidatus Zipacnadia bacterium
CCCGCAGGGCGAAACGCTCCGGGCGGCGCAAGGCAAACTGCATGGGAAGTACCTCGCAGAAGATCAGCACGATGACGATGATCGCGATGAAAGCGACCGCCGGCCCGATGACCTCTCCGAGGTAAGTGATGCCCAGTTCGGTGGCTAACTTCTCAGCAAAGTAGTTGGAGGCGGTAATTCCCAGGAGGATGGTGGCCAGTACCCACGCCCGCCGCTTATGCATAAGGAGCAGGACGCGTGCTAGTCGTGAGCCCTGCTCACTCAGTTCACGCAACCGCGTCTGCCCGACAGCGAGGAACCCAATCTCGCTGCCCGTGAAGAATGCTGAAGTCAGCAGCAGCAGTACGATTGCAATCAAGTTGCCCAGGAGCTGTCTACTCGCTGGGTCAGCAACATCGTCCACTCAGACATTCCTCCGCCGCAGGGCGCCCGTCAGACTGTATCCCCGCGAGGCCCTTGGACGACTATCATACCATATTTCTCCACGTTTGCAAGAACACCTTCTCTTTTCAGGGCCTCGCAATGGCGAGGAATGAAGGCCAGCAGAGGTGCTGACCAGGCCAGAGCAGCCCAGCCCGAACGCACGTCCGCGTGGCGCAGACGTCCCGCCTGCGGCTTCTGTGCGGTCACACCTCTCGCCTGCCGCTTTGCCCCCTTCCTGCAGGAAGGGGTTAGGGGGTAGGTGCCGTTCCCTGGCTACTGCCCGCCAGAACCCATCCAACCGCAAAGGTAGCCGCCCACAGCACGAGGAACTTGCCACGTGTGTACCAAATGCTACCAAAGGAGAGAGCGCTATGAGCCTGTTCGATATCAATGTAATGCTCGGTCCGACTTCGAGTGACGCTGAACCCAGCCTGAAGACGGCTGATGAGCTGCTTCGGGAAATGGACCGGATGGGCATTGCCGAGGCACTGGTCTACGCAGCCGAGGCCCGCTACTGCCATCCGTGCGAGGGCAACTGGGCGCTTCTGCAGCAGATTGAGGGGCATCGGGATAGGCTTCACCCTTGCTGGATGCTCCTGCCACCAGCAACCGCAGAGCTGCCAGCTCCCACCGAACTCGTGCGCCAGATGCGCGATAACGGTGTGAGGGCGGGGCGAATGCTGCCCGGACAGCACATCTTCCCGGTAAGTGAGCGTGTGTTGCGGCCCTTGCTGGAGGCACTGGCAGACGAAGCGATTCCGCTCATCGTTGATCTGGAACGATCGCACTGGTCCGAGCTTTCGCCGTGGGATGACATCTTCGGCCTCTGCGAGGCTCATCCACGCTTGCCGATTATTCTGCTGCGGGAGTGTGGGAGTGTGACACGGTCGCTATACCACCTGTGGGATGCTTTCCCCAACCTGTACCTAGAGACATCATACCTGCAGACTGCCTGCTGTCTGGAGGAGATTTCCGAGCGCTTTGGGCCGACGCGGTTGCTGTTTGGCAGCGGGATGCCCGAGTATGATGCCAGCGGGGCTATCGCTACCGTGCGGGCCAGCGGTCTGACGGCTCAGCAGCGGGCTGACATTGCAGGCAACAACGCACGGAGGCTGCTCGGCTTGGATATTGAGGCGCCGGAGATGACGCAGGTGTGGCCGGTGGGGTCAGGCGGCTTCAGGGTTTGGGACGCTCACGGTCACCTGGGACCCTGGTACAAGTGTCCATATCCCGTCTACGATGCCGCTGAAACGGTGAAACGTATGGACGAGGTAGGCGTCGAGCGTATCGTCATAAGCGACCTGCGGGCGCTGGAGAGCGAACCGGACAGCGGCAATGCCAGACTCGTGGAAGCGTGCGCCCGATTCCCGGGCCGCATCTATGGCTACGCAGGCTATTCGCCCAACAGATATGCTGACGACGTTGCAGCCTTTCAGCGGATCCTGGACCAACCGGGCATGGTGGGCATCAAGCTCCACTGTGACTGCCACAAGACGCCGCCTGACTCCCCAAAGTACCGCCCCGCCTATGAGCTAGCGAACGAGCGCAGCCTGGCCGTTCTCACGCACGGAGTGCTAGCCCCCGACCTGTTGCGCAAGACGTTGACGGAGCTGCCCAACATGATCTATGTCGCAGCCCATTTTGCCGCAGGTCCACCCGAGGCGATTCAGGAGTACATTGCCGTCGCCAACGAGCTGTCCAACTTCTATCTGGACACCACCGGCTCGCAGATGCGACGAGGAGCCTTCGCCAGGCTGGTGCAGCAGATGCCTGTCGAGCAGATCGTGTACGGATGCGATTTCCCTGTCATGGACTTCCCGTACCAGTTGGGTCGAGTCCTGTACGCTGACATCAGCGACGAGG
>JALGTI010000435.1 GCA_029821455.1 Candidatus Zipacnadia bacterium
TCCGCCTCAGCAGGATGAGGATAGGAAGCGACTTGAAGTGCCAGAGTGGTTGCGAACGTGGATTATGGAGGTGCAATGTGACCCCCAAGCAACGGATGATGAAGATCATGGCCGGTGAACCGGTTGACGTTATGCCTGTTGAGCTGTTGGCAGGCACCGAATTCATGTGCCGTCACTCGGGGGTAAGCACGCTTGAGTTCTTCTACGACCCGGACGCCCGCGCAGAGAGCAAGGCGCAGGCCCATGTGGATTTCCTGGAGCGGTTTCACCCTGACGGCCTATGCTTATGGGCCCGGGGCGCACCGAAGCATTGGCGGAAGCGCTACAAGTACGAGGCCTGTGGCGAGCAAGCCTTCATGGTAGACACACAGACGGGTAACCGCTGGCCAATGTCCGATGACCATTACGCTGTGTTCATGGACGAGCTGCCCGATCCCGGCCCGTTTCACTTCGAGCGGGGTGAGGTTGATGTCATCGTCAACGGCAAACACCCCCTGGAGCCGGCGGACTCGGTCATAGAACGCGGTATGTATGAGGTCATCCGCACTATGGCCCGCAAATGCGGGGACAGCCAGTACATTGAGGCCGGCGGCCTGGGCACTATGTTCCGCTTCGCCATGGGGATCATCGGTTTCCCAGACGGCTACATCTTCATGCGCGAGAAGCCGGATGTGTTCAAGTATCTGCTGGAACGGCTCACCGAACAGAACATTGAATATGCGAAGGCATTCAAGGCCCTCGGAGCTGATGGTGTGCACACCGCTGATTTCTGGACAGACGGCGATTTGATCTCCCCTGACGACTGGATGCAGTTCGTGTTCCCCTACACGCAGGAGCTGATCCGGCAACTGCGGCGCATCGGCCTCCATGTCAAATACTACTTCGTCGGCAATGTCCGGCCACGGCTGCAAACGTTGCGGGACCTTGAGTTTGACTCGCTGCAAATGGAGCAGACCTGCGGCGTCGACTTGAGTGAAGTCCGCGAGATTTTAGGGCCCGACGTGTGTCTGCACACCAATCTGGACGCCGTATACCTGATGGACCACGGAACACCGGCCGAGATCGAGGCAGCGCTCGCTAGACAGGTTGAGGCGGCGGGCGGCTCGCACAGACTCATCTGCTCCGTCGGCGGAGAGATAACTGCTAACACACCGCCTGAGAATATAGACGCTCTCATTGCGGCGGCACACCGGTACCCCGCATGATGGTGCTGAGCAGCGACTGGTGTTGCACATAGCGGAGGTCGCGGTTATGCCAGAGTTGTTTGGCCAACGACTGAAGTGCCCAGTCTGATATGGTAATCCCAGTAAGAGGAGAAGACGATGGAAAGCATGGTACACGAGCTATCAGAGGGTCAGATTGACGAGATCAAGGCCGCTACTGAGCACATCCTGGAGAATGTGGGCTTCAAGGTGCAGCACGAGGGCCTTCGCCGGCGATGTCGCGAGATAGGAGCCGTAGTTGACGAGGCTACGGAGAATGTGCGGCTGCCGGCCCGGCTGCTGCGCGAGCTTCTGGGCCAGGTGCCAGTGTCATACAATATCGCCGACTTGCATGGCAACGAACGGGTCGTCGGTGGGCAAAGGTACGACAATTACGCTGGCATTGTTACTGACCCGTGGATCATAGACTATGAGACGCAGAAGCCACGGCGGCCAAGGCTGGACGATATCCGCCGCCATACTATGGTAGCCCAGACACTGGACCAGGTGACCGCCGTCAGCCTCATGGACTATCCCGTTGCGGATGTGGAGGGGCCCGCATCCAATCTGCGTGCCATGGAGGAGCATCTCCTGCACTATGGCAAGCACATCCTCGTGTTCGCCACCTCTTACCCGAGCTTCCAACGTTGGCTTGAGATTGGCGACATACTGACTCAGGGCGGGGATTTGGCGAAAAGCAGACTGATGAGCGTAGCGGTGGCGGTCATGTCGCCCCTGGTGCTGGCCGATTTCAATGCCCGGATACTGATAAGTGCGTGTGAACACAATTTCCCTGTAATTCCTACTGTCTGTCCCCAAGCGGGTTCTACGTCACCTTACAGCCTGGCGTCCAACCTGGTGCTGGGCAACACGGAAGCGGTGTTCCTGGCAGCGCTTACCCAGATCGTCAAACCGGGTCATCCCTATCTCTACCTCGTTGAGCCTTCCATACCAGACCTGCGGTCCATGGCCGATTTGTACTATACCCTTAACATGGTGGTATGGAATACGGCAAAAATGCAGTTGGGACGCTCGTACGGAATACCCGTTGGCAGCGGGTGTGGTGGCGCTATGACCTATCGCTACGATCTGCAAACCGGAGCGGAGGGTATGCTGTTCGCGCTGCTAAGCCGCTTGCAAAAGGCTGACTTCTACACCGGAGTTGGCTCGTTCTACAACGCCGTTGGGATGTCAGGGGAGCTCATGATTATCCATACCCTCTGGCACGATATGGTGGCCTTCTTGCAACGGGGGATCAACACTGACGCAATGCACCTGGGGATAGAGAGCATCCGACGAGCCGGCCCCGGCGGCAATTTCCTCACCGACGATCTGACGCTCGAGCTGCTGCGCGCCGAAGAGTTCTTTTCGCACAACCTTCTGGACTACTCGGGC
>JALGTI010000064.1 GCA_029821455.1 Candidatus Zipacnadia bacterium
GGCCAACAATGCCCAGTATTCGTGAAAGAAGCGCTGCCTGTAGAGGTCCAGTCCTCTGGTAATCTGCGCAACCTTTGTAAGAGCCATTGACAAAGCCAGCGGCGGGACATTGTGTTCCTCGGTGGCGAGGGGTGGCGGCTTCCGCTGGCTGCTGGAGGCGCGCAAGAGTGCTGCCGCGTCCCTGACGACTTTGGCATTGTCCGCAGAGATCTCAACGGGTGGCACCGCCTCGGCCGGCTGTGGCGGAGGTGCGGAAATGTCGCCTGCAGTGATCTCAGGAGCGCTCGGGGCTGCAGGCGCAGGCGCCGCCATTCCGCCTCCCATTGCCGCTCCACCCATCGCGCCCATTCCTGGTGCCCCAGGCATGCCGCCGGGCATTCCCGGGCCACCTGGCATACCTCCACCGGGACCTCCACCGGGTCCGGCCATTCCGGGGGGGCCTGGCATGCCTCCACCAGGACCTCCACCGGGTCCGGTCATTCCGGGGGGGGCTGGGCCAACAGTACCCGGCTTCCCGGGTTGGTCTACAGGCCTCTTCTCTCCACACCCAACAAAGGCGATCACCACTAGCACAATCACGAATATCCACAAGCTGTAGGTCGGTCGCGAACACAATCGCATCAACAACGCCTCCTGTGCGACTTCGTGTCCAGCACCGCAGTCGCATACAGCTACCTGCTGCATCTTCTCGACCGCGCACGCCACCCAGTCACGAGTGGATTGTAGCACATAATCCCCCCCGAATGCAAAACAAACACAGGATAATCGCGCGGAATCTTCCTCGAGAGGTCACTGATCATTCAGGCGTATAGGAGTTTCACGGCCCGCTTCATCCGAGGGTCACCACTACCTGATTGCTGCCTGGCGGGAGCGCCAGGTAGGCCCAGTGGCGACCAAATTCGTCTACGATCTGCATATCAGCGGGCCTCTCTGAGATGGAGCAGTGGGCGGCACTTGCCGTGCCCAGGCCTATCTTGATCACAAAGCCATCGGGATAGTCGCAGGCAGCCCGAAAGCTGAGTTGCTGGCCATCAAGCACGACCTGCTCCACGCGGGCCTCTGCACGCTGCAGCCACCACAAGGCCAGCGCGTCATTGCCCATAAACGCAGGCACTATGCCTTTTCCCTGGATGTAGCGCAGCAGTTCATCTATCGCCTGCTGACAAGCTGGGTAGTCTGCAATATAGACTGGATGATAGAACATGTTCATTGTCAGCCGATACTTAGCAGCTAGATCCACAGCTCGGTGCAGGATATCGAAGTCAGTGTCTTCGTTCAGGTAGCCCACTTCATAGGCCGTGATAGGTTCCACGACGAAGTCGAGCCGCTCGTTGCTGTGCGCCCAGTCCTCCCAGACATGACGCGGGAAGGCGGTCCCGAACGAAAAGTCAATTGTGTTCACTGGATTGATCGGAGGTGTCGGCGCCCCTATCCAGCTATTGTCCGCTTTCTGACCAACGGCCACCATCCAACGGGCCGGCTCGCACCATCCTGTCCATCGGCAACAGTGATTGACGGTACAGACTGGCGCCCGCCCGAAGGCTTGGCGGAACAGTTCAGCCTGCTGCTTGACATCCTGCTCTGAAAAGCCGGTGGGATGGTCAAAGCCGGTCATGAAGTCATAATGGAGAGACAATTCGTGGCCGTTGTTCTCGATCTGCTCAATCTCGTCAGCACTTACCCCGAACTGCCCCTCGACGGGCATCAGGTTGATGTGGTAGGGCAGGTTGCGGCTTTTCATGAAGCCGGAGGCGGTTACTTGAATCCCGTGGGCGGCTTCATCGTCGCCGCCGAAGAAGAACAGCACGTCGGCAACTCCACCATCTACGGGCGGAATCTGATGAATCAGAGGCAGGGGCTGCAGGCCGATGATTTTTTGGAGTAGAAAGTGCAGTTCGTCGGTGTAGCCGACCTCGGTCTCGTTCTCAGCGATAATACGCGCATCTCCAGCGCGCAGATACCCATCACCGTCATAGTCCGCATCCACCGGCCTTCCCTGGTGGATAGTCCACATCGTCTGGGCAACATCAAAGGCGAAATAGAAGGCCCAGCCGCTGCCCAATTGACGCTGGGTGATGGCCGCCCAAGGCGTAGGCTCTGCGTCCTCGCCCTTGCCAGGCCGTTCAGAGGCAGGCAGCAACAGGTTGGCGACCACTTCCGAGCTGGTCGGAGTGACCCTTCGCAGTGGTGAGACAGTGACTAGCGGTTGCGAGGGATGGTAATCGGAGTGAATATCGGTCGTCAGAGGCAGATCGCTGAAGCGGAAGTAACCACTTATGCTGAACTCATCCTGAGGCTGGTCTATCCATCCCTCAGCTTCAACGCCGAATAGGTCATCAAGGCCTTGGGTGGCAAAGCCAACCAGCACCCCGCCCTGTGCCACCCACCCCGAGAGAACCGAGGCCGCCCCCTCCGGCAGCCGAGATTCGAGTATTCGACCGATGAACAGTAGGGAGTAATCACCAATCCGTTGGGAATCAGCCAGGGCCGCCGGATGGATGGTCTGTGCAGTTAGCCCCAGGCGGCTGAGGATTTCAGAGATATAGACCGACCAATAGTTGCGTCCCTGTGTATTGAGCGTCCGGTGCCGCTCTTCGTCGTACACCCATCCTGCTTGGAGCGTCCGGGCTTCACCCATCAGCTCGTGTCCTAATCTGCCTGCTCATCATCCAGATCGGCTTCGTCGGATGTTTCCACTTCTTCCTCCGTCAATTCACTTGCATCCTCTTCGCTGATCTCTTCACCAAACTCTGGTATTCCGCTCTGGGCGAGGGCAGTCTCCTTGGCCACTTCGATGTCCGCCAGCAGTTGCTCCATTGCATCCTTCTGTTCCGGTTCCGTGGCAATGGGGCGCGCTTCCAGACGAGCCTGGGCGCTCTCGGAAAAGCCAACCTCTACGTCACGGTGTTCTGGCATCCCGCTGCCGGCTGGTATCAGTCGCCCGATTATGACATTCTCCTTCAGTCCCTGCAGCGGGTCGCGCTTGTACTCGCAGGCCGCGTCTGTCAGCACCCGTGTCGTTCGCTGGAACGAGGCTGCCGACAGGAAGCTTTCCGTAGCCAGCGATGCTTGCGTGATGCCCAGTAGCACAGGTTCTGCGGTCGCCTCGGTGCCCCCCAGTTCCAGCACACGGGCATTCTCATCCTCAAACGCGAAGCAATCTACTATTTCCCCCGGCAGGAACTTGGTGTCTCCATGGTCGAGGATCTTGCGTTTCCTGAGCATTTGGCGGATGATCACCTCGATGTGCTTGTCATTGATCGAGACGCCCTGGCCTCGATAGACTTGCTGAATACCGCGGAGCAGGTAGCCCTGTACCCCCTGGAGGCCCTTCATTCGCAGGATATTCTCTGGATCAACCGGCCCGGCTGTCAGGCGGTCACCCGCCCGCACCTCAGTCCCCTCCTTGACATACAGCTCGCCCCGATAAGGCACCAGATGCGAGATTGCTATTGTGACGTGCGTAACGCCGGCCTTGCGAAGTCGCTCACGCACCTTCTTGAGCACCTTCTGGCCTTTCTTGGCCAACACTTCCTTACTCCCCGGGGCAACAACATCTTCTGCCAGCCGCTCCCCGTGAGTCTGATCCAGTGGCTGCACGGAATGAATGATCACCGTACGTAGACCCCGTTCCTCGATCTCGGCTACTACACCGTCAAGCTGTGCAGTGATAGCTTGGCCCTTGGGGGTGCGCGCCTCGAAGAGCTCGACGACCCGCAGCAGACCGTGTACTGAGCTCTCAAGCACCTTTAGCATTTCCTTGATAGCCTTGCGCTGTGCGCGGCCGCCTCCAGCCACCGTGTCCAACGAGACGCGTCCCTGGTCAATGTCGTCGGAGAGGCTACGCAGCGCCTGCTGTTTGCGCTTCTTTACGTCAGCCACCCCAGTGATATACTCCCCGGCAATACCACCAGTGTGAAAGGTACGCATCGTAAGCTGTGTCCCGGGCTCGCCGATGGACTGAGCGGCGATGATACCGATGGCCGTACCCACCTCAACAAGCTTCTGTCGCGCCAGGTCCCGCCCATAACACTTCGCACACACGCCGCTACGCAGTTCGCAGGTTAGCGGGGATCTAATGGTGACGACCTTAATGCCGGCTTCCTCTATCAGGTCCGCCAAGTGCTCCGTTATCTCCTCGCCCCCACGCACGATCACTTCCCCGCCCTTCGGATGCACGATATCTACTGCTGCAGTGCGGCCGACAATTCGCTCCCTCAGCGTCTCTAACATCTCATCGTTCACCGGCTCAGGCAGTTCTGTACCACAAAACTGGCACTTTCCCTCGCGGTACACATCTTCCTGACCGCAGTGGGGACAATGTAGCTCATGTTCGTACAACGCACTGAGCTCGATGCCCTCGGTGGTGCCGCAGTCAATGCCTCGTATTATCACGTCCTGCGCCACATCCACCAGGCGGCGGGTCAAGTAGCCGGCGTCCGCGGTCCGCAGCGCCGTGTCTGCCAGGCCCTTCCGTGCCCCATGTGTGGATACGAAGTACTCCAGGACACTGAGACCCTCGTGGAAGTTGGATTTGACCGGTAGATCCTCGATCAAGTGGCCGAACGGATCGGTCATCAGTCCGCGCATTCCGCAAATCTGCGAGATGTGGCTGCGGCTGGCCCTCGCGCCAGAATTGGTCATCATCCAGATCGAGTTGAAGGTATCAATGTTTTCGAAGATGTCGTCTACAATGGCCTCGCGAGCCCTCTGCCACAGCCGCAGTACCTCTTGCTCCCGCTCGTCCGGCAGGATGGCGCCATCCCGGGCTTGCTTGTTGATGCGCTCGACATCTTTTTCTGTTCGGTTAATTATTTGCCCACGCTGCGCCTGAACATCGGTATCGGCCAGGCAGATACTGAGCCCTGAGCGCGTGGCAAACTTGAAACCTGCCTCCTTGAGCTGGTCAAGCAATTCGGCGGTTCTCTCCTGTCCGTAGATACGGTAGCACTCGATGGCTATCTCGGCCAGTTCGCCCTTGACGACATCCTGGTTGACGTACGGCATATCCAGAGGCAGGTAGCTATTAAAGATGACTCTGCCCGCCGTGGTGTCAATGATCTTGCGTTCCAGGATGATGCGCAACTGTGCCCCCACCTCCAAGCGTCCCTCTTCACAGGCTTGCACCGCCACAGCCTGGGCCTCTGCCAGTATGCGCTGGTCCTTATCGGTGGGGACAAGTCTGGGGCCCAGACGATGCCTGTCTGTCTCCTTCATCATCTTGGCGGTTAGTTGAAAGCTAACTTCCCGCTCCCGGGGTGGATGCTCGTCCGTTACATTGATGGCCATCGCCCGCCGGAGCTCGATGAGTAGTTGCTGATTCAGTTCAATTTCCTTGCCCTCACTGTCCGTGGCCTCCACAATTATTTCAGGCAGACGCGCCTTGATGCTGGCGTGCAGGTCTATCCTCCCGTGCTCATAGGCGGTGATAACTGCTTCGGCGCTTTCGAAGATCTTCCCGGCGCCTGGGGCATTGGGATTCTCTTGCGTCATATAGTAGCAGCCGAGCACTACATCATACAGCGGCGCGGCGATAGGGCTCCCGTCGGCTGGTTTGAAGAGGTTGCCATTGGCCAGCATCAGCAGCCGCGCCTCGGCCTGGGCCTGGGCTGACAACGGGACGTGCACCGCCATCTGGTCACCATCGAAATCAGCGTTGAACGCCTGGCAGACCAGCGGGTGAAGCTGGATCGCCTTGCCGTCAATAAGTACCGGCTCGAACGCCTGGATGCCCAACCGGTGCAGCGTTGGGGCGCGGTTCAGCAACACCGGGTGGTCCTCAATAACCTCCTCCAGAGCATCCCACACCTCTGGCCGCACCCGGTCAACCATGCGCTTGGCGGTTTTGATGTTAGTGGTGTGTCCCTGTTCTACAAGGCGGTTCATCACGAACGGCTTGAACAGTTCCAGAGCCATTTCCCGGGGCAGCCCACACTGGTGCAGTTCCAACTCCGGGCCGACCACGATCACCGAACGGCCCGAGTAATCTACTCGCTTGCCCAGCAGGTTCTTGCGGAAGCGCCCCTCCTTGCCCTTCAGCATGTCGGACAACGACTTCAGGGGCCTGCGGTTGGAGCCCGTTACTGGGCGGCTGCGGCGATTGTTGTCAATCAGGGCGTCAACCGCCTCCTGCAGCAGACGGCGCTCGTGATTGATGATTGATTCCGGTGCGTTTATCTCCATGATGCGCCGCAGGCGATTGTTGCGATTGATGACCCTTCGGTACAGGTCGTTGAGGTCTGACGTAGCAAACCGGCCACCGTCTAGCTGCACCATCGGCCGTAGCTCCGGCGGCAGTACCGGTATCACGCTCAGAATCATCCATTCGGGGCGGTTCTTCGATCCCCGAAACGCTTCCACGATCTTGAGCCGCTTAATCGCCCGAGCACGCCGTGCTCCAGTGCGCTCATCTATCTCCTGGCGCAATTCGTGAGCCAATTCATCCAGGTCAATGGCCTCCAGCAGCTCATAGACCGCCTCGGCCCCCAGGCCGGCTTTGAACAGATCGTCGAAATTGCCGCCCAGCCGCTGCTGGCAGATATCCACCAGATCCCGCAGCTTACGGTATTGCATCTCTGATATGAGCTGCTTGGGTGTTAGCTCGAACAGCAGTTGAGCCGCCTCATCTAGATCATTTAGCTTCTGCTGAGCCGCCTGGGTGCGCTGTTGGATACGTCGTGACAGTTCCTGCTCATCCATCACTTCCGGCAGGGCCTCAACCGCATGGCTTGTTCCTGGCAGCCCGATATCCAGCGCCAATTCCTCAATGTTTTCGTTCTTCTCTGCTGCCGCGGCTTGCTCTTGTTCTGAGCTCTCTGCCTCCTGCTGGGATCTGAGCCCCTGCTCGTAGCGTTCCCGTAGCTGTTGAATACCTTCCTCGCACGCGGCCCGCACGGCCTCCTTCTCCTCCTCAATCGCCAGCAGAATCTCATCGCGCCGCAATTGTAACTTTTCACTGTTCACTGCAGTCACCAGGTAGGAGGCAAAGTAAATCACCTCCTCGAGTAGCCGCCGCGACATGTCAAGCAGCAAACTGATGGGGCTGGGCACGCCCTTCAGATACCAACTATGGCAGACCGGCGCCGCCAATTCGATGTGCCCCATTCGCTCGCGCCGTACCTTCCGCCGGGTTACCTCGACACCACAGCGGTCGCAGATTATCCCCTTGAACTTGACCTTCTTGTACTTACCGCAGTGGCACTCCCAATCCCGCGATGGCCCAAATATCCGCTCGCAGAACAACCCATCTCGCTCCGGCTTGAAGGTCCGATAGTTTATGGTCTCCGGCTTCTTCACCTCTCCGTAAGACCAACTCCGGATCTCCTCCGACGATGCCAGACCAATTGTGATAGCCTCAAACTCAGTTGTGTTGTCAGCCACGCAGTGTGCCTCCATACTGATGGTTGTTGTGTCTGTGTTGGTACGCTTCCGCACGCTCCCAAAGAGCTGTGGGGCTGTTACCGATAGCCGTCTGTGTCCGTCCTCAGATCCAGTGCCTCGCCGTCAGGCCCCTCTACCTGCACGTTCAAGGCCAAGCTCTGCATCTCTCGCATCAATATCTTGAACGACTCGGGGATGCCAGGTTCCTTGATATTCTCGTCCTTGACTATCGCTTCATAAGTCTGGACACGGCCCTGAACGTCGTCTGACTTGACTGTTAGCATCTCCTCCAGACAGTTGGCGGCCCCGTAGGCTTCCAGTGCCCACACCTCCATCTCCCCAAAGCGCTGGCCACCCATCTGAGCCTTGCCGCCCAGCGGCTGCTGAGTGATCAGAGAATATGGACCTGTTGAGCGGGCGTGTATCTTGTCCTCGGCCAGATGGTGGAGCTTGAGAATATACATGTAGCCCACCGCAACCGGCTGGTTGAACGGCTCTCCAGTTCGACCGTCGTATAGCACCGCCCTACCCGTTTCGGGGTCGAACTGCACCGACTCCCAGGCTCTTTGTCGGGCTGTTTCCAGTATCAGTGAAGCACCGTGGTCATCGGCCTCACTGAGCGCCGCCTCCTCAATACCCAACCATTCACCAAGCTGCGCCAACTGTTCAGGGGCAGCTTGCTGTAACTGACGCGATATCTCCTCGCACAGCTCCTCCAATGTCTCCTTCTCACAATCGGCGACATCCACCAGCGGGGCGAATACATTCAGTTCGTCGCTCGCGTACTTCTTCAGCGAATTGTATTCAAGCACCCGGCGCACCTCTTCCAACCCCATCCTTATCTCCTCGCTGCTGTAACTATTGAAGATAGGACAGACAAAGCGCTCACCGACGGTGTGAGCGACAAACCCCAGGTGCGTCTCCAGGATCTGTCCGATATTCATCCGCGACGGAACGCTGAGCGGATTGAGGCAGACATCTACGGGCGTGCCATCCGCCAGATAGGGCATATCCTCAACCGGCAATATCCTCGCGATGACACCCTTGTTGCCGTGGCGGCCAGTTAGCTTGTCGCCTACCATTATCTTGCGACGTTGGGCCACGAACACTCGCACCATCTGGTTGACGCCCGGCTTGAGCTCGTCGCCGGACACCTTCCTGAGCTTCCCCCCACAGCGGTCACATTCGTTGTACTCCAGTGGCTTGCCTGTACCATACTCAGCGTGGCAATTGTCACAGCGATACTTGAAACGCGAGAACACCTTGGTATCAATTACCACGCCCTTCTCGCCATGTGGCACTCGCAGCGACACATCGCGCATCTCCTCGGCCTTCTTGCCAAAGATGGCGATGACTAACTTCTCCTCAGCAGTTAGCTCAGACTGGCCCTTAGGTGCAACCTTGCCTACCAGGATATCCTCAGCGGCCACCTCAGCTCCCACATACACTACGCCGCCCTCATCGAGGTCCTTGAGGGCCTCGTCGCCCACGTTAGGGATGTCGCACGTTATCTCCTCGGGGCCTAACTTGGTGTCCCGCGCTTCACATTCATACTTCTCTATATGGATCGAGCTTAGCACATCCTCAGTGACCAGCCGCTCACTGATGAGGATAGCGTCCTCGTAGTTGTAACCCTCCCACGGCAGGAAACAAACCAGCAGGTTCTTGCCGAGGGCCAGTTCACCATTGCAGGTCGCCGCCCCATCGACCAGCGCATCGCCAGCCCTGAACTTGTCACCCACACGGACCAGGGCATGCTGGTTTACGCACGTGGCCATGTTAGTCCGTACAAACTTACGCAGCTTGAATTCTTCTTCCGTGTCGTCGCTATACCGAACCTTGATGTGGTCGCTGTCGGTCTCGAGCACCTCACCGCTCTTGGGGGCTATGACTATCGCGCCACTGTACTTGGCAGCCGGCCCCTCCATCCCCGTCCCCACCAGCGCCGACTCAGTGCTCAGCAATGGCACAGCCTGCCGCTGCATATTGGAGCCGGCCAGCGCCCGCACCGCATCGTTGTGCTCCAGGAACGGGATTAAGGAGGTAGCTACCGAGAATATCTGCCGCGCCGATACGTCACACAGGTCAACCTCCTCAGGTCGGACGTGCAGGAAACCACCGCTGTTTCGGACCGGGATGCGGTCGCTGGTCAACCTATCCTTTTCGTCGCGTGGCTCTGAGACGGTGGCGATATTAAGGCCTTCCTCCTCGTCGGCCGTCAGATACACAATCTCATCAGTCAGCCGGCCCTTTACCGCCTTACGGTACGGCGTTTGTAGGAAACCGTACTCGTCGAGGCGGGCGTGTAGTGTCAGGTACCCGATGAGTCCGACATTCGGTCCTTCTGGGGTCTCGATCGGGCAGATCCGTCCATAGTGGCTATGGTGGACATCGCGCACCTCAAGCTTAGCGCTCTGCTTGCTCAAACCTCCGGGGCCGAGGGCCGACAGCCGCCGCTTGTGCGCTAATTCTGCTAGGGGATTGATCTGATCCATAAACTGCGAGAGCTGCCCACTGCCAAAGAAGCTGTTAATGGTCGCCTGGATCGGCTTGATGCTGATAACCGACTGCGGTATCATTTCATCCGGATCCAGACTCGTCATCCGTTCCCGCGCCACTCGCTCCATCCGGAAGAAGCCGGTGCGAAGCTGGTTCTGCAGCAACTCCCCTACGGCCCGCACCCGCTTGTTCTGAAGGTGGTCAATATCATCAACGCTACCCTCGCCACGCGAAAGCCGCAGCAGATAATTGATGATGGCGATCAGGTCGTCCCGTGTCAGGGCATAGCGATCCGCGTCAACCTCGATGCCCAGCTTCTTATTCATCTTGTGGCGACCGACGCGCGAGAGGTCGTACCGCTTGACGTCAAAAAAGTACGACCTCAATAGCTGCTCGGCGCTCTGCTCTGTTGGCGGGTCACCGGGTCTGATCTTGCGGTACACATCCAGCAGGCCCTCCAGGGCTGTGTGGGTGGGATCATCCTGGAGTGTGGCGTGGAGTTGAGCGGGTAGGGTGATGCACCGTACGCGCTTGCGTCCGGATTGCTGGATCTGTTTGGCCGCCCGCTCGCTGATATGTTGATAGGGGCCTACTATCGGTATCGGCTCTTCGTCACTCCCCGTGATCTCTTCCAGTGAGTAGTACACATCGTGCGTCTCCAGACCCGGCATCCCCTGGTCCTCGCGCCGCGAGAAGCTCTTGACCAGGTCCTTGACGTCTATCGCCACGTGGTCACCAAAGCACTCCAGAATCTCTGCGTCAGTGCCGGTCCGAGGTGCGTCGCTATGTGGGTCGTCAAGCCAATCAAGCGCCCGCAGCAATGTCGTGACCGGGAATCTTCGTGTCTGGCCCAACTTGACCCCGAGGGCCCCGCTGGCAGCCGCGTTGATCTCGACCCACGCCCCTTCGGCAGGAATGACTTGAGCCGCATACAGCACCCGACCAGCCGAATCAATCGTGTCCCTGAAGTAGACGCCAGGGGAGCGAGACAACTGGCTGATGACCACGCGCTCTGCGCCGTTGATGAGGAAAGTGCCCCACTCCGTCATCACAGGCAGCTCACCCATGTAAATCTCGCTCTCCTTGATCTCGCCGGTCTGCTTGTGAACCAACCGCACCCGGGCGTACATCGGCGCCTCATACGTGGCGTCACTCTCCCGACACTCCTCAATTGTCTTCTTCGGCTCACCAAACCAGTAGTCCAAGAAGTCCAGACTGATAGTGCCGGTGTAGTCCTCAATGGGCGAGAAGTTATTGAACAGTTCCTTCAAACCCTCATCGAGAAATGACTGATACGACTTTGTCTGGATCTCGATGAGGTCAGGCAGCGGGACCAGTTCATCCTCCCGCCGACGCTCTAACTTGTTCAGCTCTACCTGTTCGACAGCCATAGGCGAGCAGCGCCTCCTCTGTGAGGGTTTTCCATAAACTTCCGGGGATCTAGCGGCCAGTGGTTCCTAAATCCTGCTGGCAAAACATACCGCCCCCACTGCCACCGCTTCGAACACCTGTGGGGTCTATCATGTCTGTTTGGTCAAGACGCCATTTGAGTACAGAAGCTTGAATGCTAAACTAGTAGTATATCCATCAACTGGTTTCTTGTCAAGGATTTTTTCCCAAAGCCGCAATACCACCAGACCCATACCGATTCTACGGGCTTGCCGGTAGCCATTGCCAGGCTGGACAGCCGAGTGGTCAGGTCTCTGGACACATACACGAGTCTCCTCGCTGACAGCACTCGCATTGGTCTGAGAGAAGCAGGTGATGACGTTCTCAGGCCAGATAGAAAGCGGAACCAGCCTCTCGAATTCCAAGTGGTAAGTGCACGCGACGCCCCGTAGGTACGAAGGCAAAGTCCGGGTCCTGGACCACGTGCGCTCCCCGTGGGCGAGGGATTAGCCGCTGAAACGACGGAACTATGCAGATCGCCAACGGGCGCCACTGGCCAAACCGGGTTTCTGGAGGCCCGCTGAATTGGGAATTCTTCCCGTCAGCGCTGAAGCTACTTATGGGGAGAACTTCTGCAACGGCAGCGGCTGCGCAGACAAACACCGCAGCCCCAAGCGTGGCGATCAAGTGCACACTTCTTGCTGGAGCCATGCTCCGCTCCTGCTTTCCCAACATAACCCACCGAGCTGAACAACATATGCGGCGGGGTTACACTTATGCCCTTCTCGTGCTCACATCTCTCAATTGTTTCATTGCTTTTTAGGATGCAAGCACGAAGCGAGTTGCGCCGCCAGAGCAGCTAATAACCAACGTAGTGCACCGCGAGATACGGAAGAGCCTTCGACTCTGTATCTGACACCGAGCAAATGAGCGTCTTAGCGTCCTCCCCACGGTCAAGCAGATCCAAGTGGAGGGCCATTACCAGGCGCGCCTTCGGTGGGAAGCCAAGATAAGTACCAATGTCATCCCCAATTTGCTCCCATATGGCTGCGCAGATCAGCAGGAGAGATAAATG
>JALGTI010000436.1 GCA_029821455.1 Candidatus Zipacnadia bacterium
CCCCAGATGATCAACGTCCAGAAGGACCGTCTCTGCGGCTGAGTCATACGAATCCCCCCTGAAGGAATGCCCTGCAACGCCATTGTAAAGCTGGACTAACATAATGTAAAGTATGGTTTACAGACCAGCGCGCTGGAGGGCTTCGACCTCGGCAGCTTGGAAGACGATGTCCTGGCTGTCAGCGACGACGCCAGCAGTGAGACATCGTGTCCTACGACGGCAAGGAAGGGACACCTGACGTCGAGTACATGAGGGCAGGGACTGAGTAGCAGACTGGTGGAGTAGTATTGTTCTCTTCTGCCGGTGACGTGAGTTGGACGGCAGGGTGGTTGTACCTTGGAGCTGGAAGACCGGATGCTGCAGACAGAACTGCCAGGCTACAGCAGCTATGCGGCGCGAGTCGAATACAGGCTCCTTCCAGGCCTGTGGTGATACGCGGTTCCCCGCACCACTCCTGCGAATACGAGCCTCCGCTCACCCTTGATGGCCCACTACTGTGGCTCCCGTCACCTGGTTCATATAGAGCCGCCTGGCGAGCGGTGCTGTTCGCGCGGGCGATGGTGGGCTGGTGCGGGTAGCCGCTGTGCAGCCCGACTTGCCCCGCGCCGCGCATCGCGATACCACAGCAGCAGGTGCCCAGGTCGTGGTGTGGCCCGAAATGGCCCTGGCGTTTGACCCCCAGGTTGAACACACTGCCCAACTGACGGCACTTACTGCCGAAACCCAGGCCCACATTGTGATCGGGTACGTGGTCGAAAACGAGGAGGGCTTCCGCAACGAGGCAGCGGTCCTGGCGCCAGGGGGGCAATTTCTGGGCGTATACGGCAAGTCCCACCCCATGATCACGTCCGGAGAACCCAGAACCACCACTGCCGGCACATACCCTGTCTACCACACCAGGGTGGGGCGTATGGCTACCATGATTTGTTTCGACGCACTTCACTGACGTGTCCCGCCGACTGGCCCGAGGGGATACGCAGCTAATCGCCGTTCCGTCCCTGTCTGGCCCCCCGCTGGCCGAGCTGCCGCATACACAGGTCGTGTTCCGGGCGGTCGAGAATCGGGTAGCCGTGGTTATGGCGGACGTGGCCTACAACTCGGCCATCGTCGATGCCTACGGGCATGTGCTTCAGTTGGTGATTACTCCATCAGGTGCGGCTGACGTTCTGGTCGCCGACGTGCCGCTTCACGATACCCGCCCGCTCTATTCGAGCTTGGGCGACTGGCTGGGCTGGATGAGCCTCGCCGGGCTGGTCGGGTTTATGATCTACATGCCGCTCTCGCTGAAAGGGTCGACAGTCAGGCGGGTGGGGGAGGAGAGGAGGATGTTGTGAAAGGCACGTCGATTGTCGAGGTCGTAACTGTATTCGTCCTCATGCGAGTCCTGGGCTGCTGGCGTTATGCCCAGTTTGAGCGCCTGGGAGCCAGCGCCGAGCTCCATCGTTATGTTTCAGGCATACTGATGTTTGTGATTCCGTTGGCCATCATATGGCTGGCGGGACGCGACTGGGCCTCGTACGGCATCACCCTCAAGAACTGGCGCTACAACCTTCAGGTGGGACTTGATGGCTACCTCGTAAAACTCATCCCCTGGATCGGCGGATACGGACTGATCATCTACCTAGGCACCAGCCACTCGAGCGCTGCCGGGGCTGTCATTCTTGTAGTGGCCTATGCTGCGGCTACCTGGGTTATGCTTGGTGTCATGGCCAGGCGTGACCCGACCGGTCGACATGGCAGCCTGTCAAACCTGGCCGTGATCGGCGCACTCCTGCTGGTCCCCATCGTGGTAGGTGCGCTGGCCCACCACCTGACGCCAACTGGGGTTTCGACCGTGCTCTGGCTGTTCGTGTTCACCGGCTTTGGCGAGGAGCTGCTCTTTCGCGGGTACATCCAGTCCACAGTCAACCGTGAGTTCGGGCGCCCCTGGAAGATGAAAGGTGTCCAATTTGGCGTTGGTCTCGTTGTCTCGTCGCTGCTGTTTGGCGCCTCCCATCTACTCAACACCTAGAACCCACTTGTGGGACAGTTCCAGTTTGCATGGTGGTGGGGTTTATGGACTGTCTTCGGAGGGGTCTTCCTCGGGCTGGTTCGGGAAAAAACCGAGAGCATTCTTGCACCAGCCATCGCTCACGGTTTACCTAACGCCGTTGGCGAGGGCCTCGCCATGATGTTCGGGTGGCACCTGTGAGGCGTCAGGTTGTTCTAAGACGGAAGCTGGTGGCGGCGAAGCTCTAGGTGCGACCGCGAATAGCCAGGAATCGGTCCAAAC
>JALGTI010000437.1 GCA_029821455.1 Candidatus Zipacnadia bacterium
TGTTTGTCCATTTTTGCACATCTGCCTTTCTTGATCATCCTGAGCGATCCCGGACGCGTCGCTCGTCAGTGACCTTTAGTCGTATGGTGTGGCTCCCGCCCGGGGAGCCTTCGCATTCTCGACCCCTCCTTCGACAGATCGAGGGACGATTCCTTCTATTCCCCAAGTCATTAGTGTGTCCTTCGACGGGTTGAGGCACGATTCCTCCTATCCTCCGAGTCTGTGTGCAGCGCAACGCATAGCCCATAACCCTGGTGATTATTGCTGCGTTCAGGTAGAATTGTGCCTGCTACTTGCCGAAAAAGCCATCACCGTTGCCTAATTCGGTGTCACATCACCGTCAGCGTTGCTCGAATCTCTGGTTTTTCCAGATAAGTGGTCAGGGCCGGGAGGAATTGGCGCATAGAGCAAAGAATGTTGGACGCAGCAAGAAAGCATACGGGAAATGTGCTAAATGGCGGAACAGGCTGTTGCGGGCGCAGCGGAGTTTGTAGATGAATCTCGGTTGAAGTCCAAGGAGCTATGAAAAAGTCAACAAACGATCAAAGCGCGTCTGGGCCAGCACTGGTTCAGGAGGCGGTAGACACGGTGATTGCCCCCCTGGGGGTTTCACCGGAGTCCAACCTCATAGGCGTTCTTCAGAAGGTGCAAGCGCGCGTCGGCTATCTGCCTCCCGAGGCGCTTGAGGCGATCAGCCGGCGAATCAGAATACCTCTCAGCCGTGTTTATGGTGTGGTCAGCTTTTACTCCCAGTTCTATACTGAGCCCCACGGGCGGCATACGATCCGTTGCTGCCGGGGTACCGCCTGCCACGTCAAAGGTGGTGGCCGGGTGCTCCAGGCGATCGAGGAGGAGTTGGGTATCAGCGAAGGCGAAAGTACGCCAGACCTGATGTTCTACCTTGAGACGGTCGCCTGCCTGGGAACGTGCTTCCTGGCGCCGGTAATGATGATTGATAATCAATACTTTGGGCAGCTTACCCCTCAACGGGTCAAAACCATTCTCCGGAGCTATCGGACCAACGAATGATCAAACCACTGGGATCGCTTGATGAACTTGACCAGTTGCGCAAGTCGCTGCTGTTGCAACCTAGCCCTGATGTGCAGATCCGGGTGTGCTCCACTGGCTGTCGGGCCTTGGGGGCGCTGGCGGTGTGCGACGCCCTCGAGGAGCAGGTTGCGGCTGGTGGCCTGGGCGAGCGCGTGCGGGTCGTGCGCACCGGCTGCCACGGGCTGTGTGCTGGTGCAGTGGCAGTAGTGATACACCCTCAGGGTGTCTTCTACCAGGGCGTCACCCCTGAAGATGTCCCCGAGATAATCGCAACTACGATACTAGGCGACGAGATCATCGAGCGGCTCTGCTATTCATCAGACGGCCGAACAGTGTGCCGCCAGGAGGATATACCCTTCTATAAGCACCAAACTCGGCTCGTGCTGGGGAATTGCGGAGTGGTGGATCCGCGCAGTTTGGAAGACTGTCTGGTGCACGGCAGCTACGCCTCCGCTGCACGGGTGTTGGGCGAAATGTCTCCGGACCGGATTATTGACGAGGTTATAGCGTCGGGTCTAAGAGGGCGCGGCGGTGCGGGCTTCCCCACGGGACGCAAGTGGCAGCTCACCCGCACGGCGGTGGGCGAGCCGAAGTACATAATCTGTAACGCCGACGAGGGAGACCCGGGCGCGTTCATGGACCGGGCACTGCTCGAGGGTGATCCCCACCTGGTAATCGAGGGGATGATTATCGGTGCCTACGCCATCGGTGCCGAGCAGGGCATTATCTACGCTCGAGCGGAGTACCCTATCGCCATCGAGCACAGTACTATTGCGTTGGAGCAGGCTCGGGAGGCGGGGTTGCTGGGCGAAAACATCCTGGGGACAGGCTTCGATTTCGACATCGAGATTCGCCAGGGCGCGGGTGCGTTCGTCTGTGGGGAGGAGACCGCGCTGATCGCCTCAGTTGAGGGCAAGCGGGGAATGCCCCGTCCCCGCCCGCCCTTTCCGGCTAACTCTGGTTTGTATGGCAAGCCAACGAATATCAACAATGTTGAAACGTGGGCCAACGTGCCGCGTATTATTGAAAAAGGGGCAGATGCCTACGCCGCGATTGGTACCGAGGGCAGCAGGGGCACCAAGATATTCGCGCTGGCTGGCAAGGTGAGAAACACCGGACTGGTCGAGGTGCCCATGGGGACGACGCTGCGCCAGATCATCTTTGACATTGGCGGGGGCATCCCTGGAGACCGCGAGTTCAAGGCGGCGCAAATGGGCGG
>JALGTI010000438.1 GCA_029821455.1 Candidatus Zipacnadia bacterium
ATAAAGCGTACTCTAGGCGGAGTTTGCTGGCTTCCTTGAAGTGCCCGAAGCCCTTACCCTGTCTCAAATCCTACACAAATTCCCATAATTGACCCCTCGCGTCCGTGTATGCGGTTCCCCCCCCAGATCGGCACTTCTGTGAACTTTTCCGCCCGCTCGATTCGCAAGCCAAAAAGCGCCTTCCCCATAAAGCGCATAAAGCGATAGAAAGGGCGACCTTTGAGACATTCCCGGCAACACCAAAACCCTTGCCGGGCACCACATCTTCCCTGTGGTGCAAGTATTGCCTCTCGAGGCCGTGTGCGTGCCTTTGATGGGCTATAAACCCTTGCCACATCTACCTTCTGTCCGCGCATCCCAAGTATTGAGGGTGAGCGCCCGTCTGCGCGATGTCTGCCTATCAACCTACCCCCAATGCCTCAGGCCGCCCTGGTGTTCAGTGCCTCCCGCTTCACCTGCTCCTCTGGCCACCGCTCTGCCTCTGGTGGCAGCGTGTCCGGCGCACCTGGGGCAGTTGTCTCAATACCTGTAAAACCTACGGCTCTCATGGCTTAACAGTCTCCTCTCCACCCCACTACTGTGTACTTCTAGCTGTCACCGGTGACCGTTTGGGTGGCCTCAGCCCTTGCCGGTAAACGATCCTCCGATGCTAGTTTTGGTGGCGTGAGTATGTACACGTTGCAGCGCTCGCGCCTGCCGCGTTTTGGCGAATACGGCACCCGCAAGACTGAGAGATACCCAGCCGCCTTCAACACACCCACAGCCCGGCCAATGGTCCCAAGTGACAGCCCTGTCTCCCGCGTCAACCGCGCCTGGTTCACGCACGCCACGCCCTCTCTAGCAAAGCTCGCAATGCATAAGTAGACAACGCGATATGTCAGTAACAGCCCGGCATCCCACAGCACAGCTTCAATCTCCAGCACAAACCGCCATGCCGCTGCGTCCTGCAACATATCCAGAAGCTTTGCATCGCGCAGCTTTTTCACCAGCCTGCGCGTTTGTCTTAGGCTCCTGCCCAGCTTCTTCGCAAGCCCTTGGATGTCAGGGCGAACCCGCCCTTCCCGCGCCTGCAACACCCACAGTGCGCCTGCGATAACCCCCCCCCAGGTGATAAATCGGCGCGTAGCAGCGCCCTAATCGCCCTGGGCCTGGGAGTGCGGGCACAAGGCACATAGAAGGCAGGAACCGCATCTATGGCTTTAGCTATCGTGCGTTCCCGGTAGTCCCTGCGACGTTGCCATTTCGGACGCCGGCCGAGTGCTGACGCGCTGAATAATCTCTCTACGCGGGGCGCCTCTCCGCCGGCCCAGAACGCCAGAAGAAAGGCCAGTGCTTGGTCGGCCTCCGACTGCGAAGGGTAGCGCGCCTGCCAATGGCCGTCGTCGAACAGGCGCCAGAATGCTGCCCCGTTCCTCGCTGCCCGCGCCTTAGCCACTAGCTGCTGGTTAGTGAAGTCATTAGGGATGGCTTTGCTTGCCGCCCGTCGCTGTTCGTCAGGGATGTCTCTCTGTCCATCGGGATGGTCAGTCCGGTGGTGATTCCCAGGCCCCTCACCGAAGATATTGTGGTGCAACGTAGCAAGTGCGTCGGTCCGCTCCTCAACAGTCTTTGGTGTGCCCTCAACGTGCCGCCCAGTCACCGTGAAGTAACGACCATTATCATACATTTCGACTCGCCCAGCGCGCCGGCGGCCCTCGGGTAACGTTCCCCGGCCGATGACGTGCAGGCCCGTGCCGGACGGCGAAATCTCGGTGTAGCTGTCCAGCGCCTCCACAATCACCACCGCCCAGGGTTCAATTGCCCCGGTCTGTGGATCCCGGCAGCCGTCCAAGTCTACCCCAATCCATCGGTCACCCAACACGAAGCCCAGGCCGTCGTACCTCTCCACGGCGGCCAAGGCTTCAGCATAACAACACCAGGTGGAGGGGTCGGTGATGTCGGCCCGCTCGTCCGTTCGGGCGCAGAAGGGAACCTTCTTCAGCTTGCCCTCGTGGATCTCGCTACGCCATACAACCCAGCGCGACTCGGCGCGCATTTCTTCGGGCGCCGGGTATTGCTTCGACTGAGCGCGGACGGGGAAGGCAGGTAACTGGTATGTAGCGACTTCAACTGTGTCGGTGGCGGCCATAGGTGTCTCCTCGTTTCCTTGCCGAGGTCAGCACCTGGCCAAAAGCGGAGAGCGGGGGTTCACAAACCCTGTGATATGGGTTATAGTTGCTTTCGTAGACAACCTAGCTCCACGCTCCTGGCCAGTACGAAGTCT
>JALGTI010000065.1 GCA_029821455.1 Candidatus Zipacnadia bacterium
GCTCTCGGCTGGGCTACTGACAGGTGGTTTGCCGGACGCAGAGCGCCCCTGCTGGTCGGAGTAATGTTGCTGCTTGCAGTGCTATTGGTAGCAATGCCTGTGGTGACTGCTAGTAATCCAGCCACCGGCATTGCTCTCCTCCCACTCTTGGGCTTCACCAGTCAGGGCCCGGCGGCGATGATTACCAGTGCCCTGGCTGTGGACGCGGGCAGGCCCGAGGCCGCCGGCGGCGCCGCAGGCTTCGTGGACGCGATGGGCTATCTGGGTGGTGCGATCTCGACAGGCCTGTCGGGGCAAATGATGGACCTGTGGGAGCAAACCGTCGGGCCCCGCGCCGCCTGGCAGCGGGTCTGGTGGCTGTGGGCAGCCGGGGTACTGGCCGCCGCCCTGATGCTTCTCGGGCTTTGGCGCCTTGAGCCACAAAGCCCAGATGACTGACCCTCTCGCTCACTTATCCAAGGGAGAAAGCCTCAGCAGTTCGCTACATAGCTTGCCGCTCTGTGGGCTGGTCAGGCTGTCGCCAGTAGCCCTCATATTCAAGCTCGATCACCGTCTGCGGGTCATAGAAGGCGGGGAATTCGGGGCAGAACTCGCACCCCTCTGCACGGCAGCGCTGCCAGCCCCGGGCCAGGCAGTATGCCATCACCGGCTCGCTCTCATAGACCAGCGGCATCAGCTTGGCGTGGGGACACTGCTCGAAGGGGCGCTGGTCAATCCGCTCCCAGCGGCCCAGCGGTGTAAGCGTTGCGATGTCCTTCTCTACCTGCGCCGGCTCACCATCCAACAGAACATACCAGTGTGCGTCACCTGTATCGGAGACGCAGTATCGCAGACTCTGGCGCGCTTCAAGCTGGGCACTTAGGTCTTCCCAGACCTCATCCCGTACAGAACCGTACAGTTTCAGTGCCACACGCATCTGAACCTCACCTCCGCCTGTGATGTACCCTCCCAAGGGTTAGTATTCCCGCAGTTGCCCTGCACCACACCACGAGTCTGAGTAGTCTTTGCTTCAGGCGAACTGTGGCAGCCAATCCTTGTTGGCTGCCATCATCTCCTCAAGCATAGGTTTCGCATTATCAATGCTGCCCACCAGTGGCTCGCTGGCCATTACCGCCAGGGCCTTCTCGAAGCTCCCCTCCACTGCTGCCTCCACGCTCAGTTCCTCACGCAGCACGTGTGGCCGCACAATTGCCTCGATCTGCTTAGGCATTGGACTGACAAGTGGCCTGATGCCGGTTGCGTCCAACACCCCGCGCGTCTCGACTATCGCATCCCAGGGCAGCTCTGGTATCTGACCGGTGTTGGGGGCATTGAGATTATCTTCCACGACCGGCCCGCCGCTCAGCGCCGCCATCCACCCGGCCACGTCATCGCTCAACCGCTCCCCCACTACATCCGTAGCCGCCCGGATTTCGATCTCCTCCTCACCACTGAGCATCCGTTCGATGCGTCCCCGTCCGTTCGCATAGCCCTTCTCTCGATCTGCGATGCTGGTCCGCACCAGCCCAAACCTCTCGACATTGTCCATCCCCTCCAAGTAGTTGGGGAAGAACTCGGCCATATGGCGGTCACCAATCGCCGGCAACGCCCCCAGGCACCTGCCCAGCATAATCCCGCACCGCAACCGATACAGGTCCCCAAAAACCTCGTCCTTCTCCGCTTCAGCAGGTGGCTTGGCCAGCCACTCGTCAACTCCCATCTCCACCAGCAGGTCATAGGCCGGCCGTCCCCTGACCACGAAATCAGTAAACCAGGAGCAGTGGTCTATGCCGGTGTTGACGTACGCGCATTCCCCCAGGGGCACTCCAAAGAATTCTGCATAGTTGCGAGCCACGCCCAGCACCCCATGACATACACCCAGCGCTGGGATGCTGGTCTCTTTGTTGACTACTCGCGTCAGCACACACAGCGGGTTGGAACAGTTCAGCATCCAGGCCTTGGGGCAGTACTGTTCCATAGCCCGAGCTATCTGCAGGAACACTGGAACATTGCGCAGCGCCCGCGACAGACCACCTGGCCCCACCGTGTCACCCACGGTCTGGAAGATGCCGTACTTCTCCGGCAGCTCCAGGTCCACCCTCATTGTCTTCAACCCGCCAGTGGAGATAGTGACCACCACGTAATCAGCACCATCCAGAGCTGCGGCCTGCTCGGTAGTCTGTTCGAAGGTTATACCCGAGCCGGCCAGTTCCTTGTACTTGAGGGCCAGTTCAAAGGTGAGGGATAGAGCCTCGGCGTCTATGTCGTGTAGCATCACGTGGCAGCCATCCAGGTACTTGTTGCCCAGGATATTGCCCAGCACGCCCGGTGTCCAGTTATAGCTCCCGCCACCCACGAGCGTGATCTTTACACTTGCCATTTCATTCCTCCAGCGGCACAGAATCCGGCACTTAGCTGGGAGGGCATTTCCGTTGCCGGCTTCGCTATACCTTCTTGGAGTTCAGGCTCAAGACTCAGTCGAAAGGGTGATCTGAGGCCACAGCGGGCTCCAACCGAGCAGACTGCCGAGGATCGCTACCGGGGTCAACAGAACGATCTTGAAATCAAGCCACAGGCTCCAATTCCGCACATACCTCAGTTCCGCGGTCAAAATGCGGGGAAAGATTTCCTGGTAGAAATAAGCATCCGGGTCGGCGGCGTTGCTCAGCATCTTTTCCAAGCCGCAAAAGCGTATCTGAGCCAGCCCGGTCATTCCCGGCGGCACACTGAGGGCCAGACGCTGCTGTTCCGTATAGCGGGCCACGTCATCCGGCACCTGCGGCCGGGGCCCGACGAGGCTCATCTCACCACGCACGACATTGAGAATCTGGGGCAACTCATCAAGCTTGGTCGCCCGTAGCACATGCCCCACCGCCGTGATGCGTGGATCGCTGGTCGTGGTATTGGTGCCACCCAGCTTCGGAGCATTCTGGACCATAGTGCGAAACTTAAAGATGTCGAACAACCGCCCGTCCTGCCCAACGCGCCGCTGACGAAACAGCACCCGCCCTCTGCTGGTCACCGCCACTAGTAGAGCCACAACCACCAACACTGGTGTCAGGGCCGTCAACAACACCACAGCCACTGTCACGTCAACGACCCGCTTGGTGCTACGTGTGGACATGCCACACACAAGCTACACTGATCAACCTCCCGATGCAACAGGTAATTCTGCCTAGCAACTTCTCCCGTATGACAGGCCTTCGCCTGCCGTCCCTACTTCATCGTAGCAGCGGTAGCTACCAAGGCCGCATGCGGACTATAGCCCGCGAAGGCAAGCATCCTTGCCCATCGCCCAACTTCGCCGTACTCCCCTCTCCTGACAGGAGAGGGGCCAGGGGTGAGGCCTTGGCAGTACGCAGACAGCGGCAGTTGGGTCAGCTACTCCTCGCCCCACTCCTCATTAGTACCCGAGTCGTAAGCCGTCTCGCTGCTCTTGAGGTCCTCGCGCGTCTTGGGGAGACTCTCTATAATGGAGTTAGGAACTGTATAGACCTGCTCGCCTTCTGAGGTACGCATATAGATAGTGGTATCGGCCTCAAACTGGTCGCCGAAGTAGAGTTTGAGGGGTTTACTGCGGCCTTGAATGGAAAGGGAGAGAACCACTTGCGGCACGGTCAGCCCATATTTGCCCAGGTCCTGCGGCTTCTCCTCGACGTAGCTTGTGGCCTCCAGGTCCTCTACATCCCACAGAATCGCGTCTATCTTTGAGGTCTGCAACGCTATTCCTCCGCCACCGGCAGTGGTGAGCTGCCACTCATCCCCCACCTTCGCCGCCTCGAAGCTGTAACGGTCCTTGGCCTGCACTCTGAGCCGCATTACCTTATCCTTCTCAATCCTCACCACATGCTTATCACGCAAGGCGAACTCATCCCTGCGCACATCCGGCACTATGCTTGACTCCACCAACAGCACCTCATCTCGCCCCTCCCGCTGCGCGTACACCAACTGCTTGGTCTCGGTGCCTTCGCCATACCTCTTCTTGACTTCCTTTTCTATTTCCTTACCAAGGACGAATACTGTGGCCTTGCCGTCCTTTGTCGTGAGCGTGACAGTAGCCTGTGGCTTATCGAAACCATAGTCAGTTGGCGACTTCCCCCAATCCGCGAACTCAGCAGCCTCAGCGGTCGTGATGGCGCGGATCACGCTATCGAGTATGTACTTGTCAGCCGCAGCTTTGATCGGCGCCACAAGCTGCCACAAGCCTTCGCGCTCCTCATCCGGCCCCTCGCTTGATCCCCCGCCACTACCTCGACACTCTGCAACGATGGCCTTATCGTCAAAGGCGATGGCAACCTGCTTGACCTCGTCACGTTCGATGCGGGTGAGCTTCCTGTCTCGCAGGTCATCTGCCGACTTATCCATACTGACCTTGAAGTACGTCGGCACCAGGAACAGCCCTTCCCGCCCTTCAATCGTGGCGTAACGCTTGGCGCCGAGCGGGGCTTCAGCGCCGATGGTTATTACCGCATTCTGCTGCCCATTCGCCCACCAGCCGGCCACAGTTAATACGGGCTCCTTGAGGCCATATTCTTCCTTGGTTGTGTCGGTATCTGGGCGATGGCTTGCCTCGAGTTGGGCGAACGCCTTGACCATCGAGTCCACCGTGCTGGGGTCAGCCAGACCCTTGATTGGCTCGCTCAGGTACCACTCATCGCCCTGCTTCTCCAACGTCAGTACGCTGCCAGCCTCTTCCTCTTCACCCTCTTCCTTGCCCTGGGTTACCTGCAGCTTGGTTATCTGCTCAAACTGCAGCCCGAACAGTTCTTCCTTTTCCGGGACACGCCCACGTTGGGTCGCCAATACCCAGATCAGCAGCCCGGCAAAGATCACACCTATAGCTATGGTGGCGCGGTATTGTTTCATAGACACCTACCCTCTGCGACGTACAAACCAGACGAAGACGCCACTGACGATGACAAGCCCGGGAATCACGATCAGGCAGACGATGGTAGCCAGCCACTTCTGCGAATGCTTCATACTCAGGAACCGGGGTATCTCCCGCTTGGGCGGAATAGATACCAGGTTCTCACGCGCTGCCAGCCACGCGAGGGCCTTCATCGCCATATCCTGGTTACTCCATAACGCGCCTTGATTGTAGCGGTTCGTCAGGAAGTCAGCATCGCCGAATACCACTATTCGCGTGGCTGGCCCCTGTGGTGGTGGGGCTTCGCCCGGCATGCCCGGCGGCGTTGGCGGTGGGGTGCCCTCATCTATGGCTACCGCCAGCACCAGGGGCCCACTTAGCTTATCAGGTCGTGGCCCAAACTCCTTGGGGTCCGTAGAAGTCTCCAGCCACGCCTGCGCCGATGTCTTTAGGAGCGGCTTTACCTTTTGTGCTGGGGGCGGAGGAGCACCCGGGTATGCCTCGGGCGGTGGCGGCTCAGCCACCCTCAACGCGCACGACGTGGGCAGCGCCACAAGCTGCAGGTTACTTACGATGTGGTGGTCCTCAAACTTACTTATCGCCGGGATGCTCTTGTCCGTCGAGTGACTCAGCAGGTCAACTACCATCCCCACCTGAACCGTGACGTCACGTGACTGTAAGATCTCGTGGAAATCCGGAGCATTCTGCAGGCCTTGGATGTCGGCCAATCCACAACCCAGCGCCAGGAGGAGCTTCCCGTTGTCGTCCACATACTGCTTGATAGCCGCCATGTGGGCCTCAGGCAGCGGATGCGTAGGCCCAGCGATGACGAGGACTTTGCAGTCCGAAGGAATCTCGGGCTTGGTCATCTTGCCCAGCACCAGAGTCTCCGTCTCATACTGCTGCCCCTCCAGCGCCCGCTTCAAGTTGCTCAGATCATCCGTCCCATTACCCTCAAGTGGGTACTCGCCGTTACCTGACAAAAAGTACAGCTTGGGCTTCTCCTCGGTGGTAACCTGCAGAATGGCATTGGTCAGGTCGGCCTCTGTGCTCCCGGTGACGGTATCGTGCCGCTCCCCGCACTTCACCACCACACTCACCGGTGCCAGACCCTGAGAGGCGTATGGCGTTACCACGTTGTACTCCTTCACTAGGTCCGGCTCGACATAGGGGTCATAGATCTGTAGCTTCACGTGTCGGGAATGGCGCTCATATTCGCGGAAACGGTTTATCACCTCCTGACCGCCCTTGCTAGCCATCACGTCCGGTTCGATAAAGACGAGAAACTCCACGTCCTTGTCTAGGTCCTTGACGGTTTCGATGCTCTGCTGTGACAGCGAGTGGATTCTTGCCGCCGTCATATCCTTGACAGTATGATGGCGATAGACGACGAAGTTAATTAGCACCAGGATGCCGAGGGCAAAGATGGCGAAGGCGGTGGAGTTCAGCCCCACTTGAAACTGCCGCCGCCCGGCAGTCTTGCGCACCTCAGCAAAGTTGGCAACGACCCAGAAGACCACACCAGCCCCACCCACGACCAGCAGTACAATCGCCCAGACAATGAGCAGCTTGACGATTGCCCACCATAGCAGCGCAGCAAGCAGCATCGCTACCCCCACCCAGCCCACTAGTGGGGAGATGAGTTGGAGGGCCGTACGCTGGGTGCGGTAGACCAGGCGAGGGTCGGGGGCCATCTGCCGGCGCGAGGTCTGCTTGTTCTCCTCAATATCCGGGTCATTTTCTGGAGCCATTTGCTAGTCACCTGCCAGCTTCGGTAGGACAGGCATCCTTGCCTGTCCAAGGCTTCGCGTAGCGCAGGCGTCTGGCCTGCGGCCATTCGGTAGGACTGCCATCCTTGCCTGTCCAAGACTTCGCGTAGCGCAGGCGTCTCGCCTGCAGCCATTCGGTAGGACTGCTATCCTTGCCTCTCCAAGACTTCGCGTAGCGCAGGCGTCTGGCCTGCGGCCATTCGGTAGGACTGCCATCCTTGTCTATCCAATCACTTAGATAGTGCGGCGGTTCTCAAGCGCTCGTATGGTCATAAACAGGGCGAAAACCGTAATACTCAACAAGAAGATAATGGAGCGGCTGTCAATTGTACCTTCCGCCATCTGCCGCACATGCTCCAGAACTGAGACATCCCGTGCCACCTCGGCCACTGTCCCCTTCGTCAGGTAGTGGATCACACCTATCAGCCATACCACCAGCAGAAAGCAGTAGCCTATCACTGCAGCAGCCACCTGGCTTGCCACCAGCGAACTGGCCAGCATGCCCAGCGCCAGAAACGCCAGCCCTGCTAGTACCAGGCCCAGGTAGCCACTAACCACAGGCCCCCAATCAGGGTTGCCATAGATGCCCACGAAGAGCGCGAAAACTCCAGTAAGCGCTATAATGCCCAGGTAAAGTACAGTCATGGCCAGAAACTTGCCCAGTACAACTTCGCTATCACGCACCGGCCGCGTCATCAGCAGTTCAATGGTGCCGCTAGCCCTCTCCTGAGCCAATGTGCCCATCGTCAGCAGTGGCGCCACCATCAACGTCAGGAAGACCAGGTTGGACAAGACCCCCGCCATGCTAGCTTCCGGCCGGGGGCCCCATATCGTGATGAACACGAAGATGAGACCGGAAAAGCCCAGCAGGAAGAAGACGACAACGTATGCCAGTGCGCCGCTGAAGTACGAGCGCAGCTCCTTCCCGCTAATGATGAGGACATTGCCCAGTATCGGGTACGGCCGCAGGCCCTTTGGCGGCTCGACCAGAGCCCAGTACAGCCATTCAATCAGCGGGAAGCTGACTACCCCGAACACGAGGACAAAGCCCAGCACATTGGGCAGCCACTCGGCCAGCTCCCAGTCCGGGATCTGCTTCCACCACGGCGACCAGACCAATGCGGTAGCCGCTGCCGCCACCACATAAACCCAGACGGGGGTTTGAAGCTCCCTGACTTCCGCGGCCGTGGTCTTTGCGTCGTTTGTAGTCTGCTTCTCATCCGCTGCCATAGGTTAATCACCGGGTTCCTGGCCGATCTGCCCCCTGGCCAGATTAGGCACTCTTTGCGGGCACTTCCTCGACCATTGTCAACTCGTGGAATACATCCTCTAATGACATCGCAACCGGCTGCAGTTCCAGCAATCCCCAACCCTTGTTCACAATGAACTCGGCCACCTCGGCTCGCAGATCGCTGCCAACGGTTGTGTCAATATGATATGCACCGGGTTCATCGGCGCGGCGAACCGCCACCACCCCTGACATATCTCTCAGCAGCCGTGGCACAGCCTCGCTGTCATCCCGCACGCGCACCAGTACGGTCTGCACCTCGCGGATCTGAGCCGTGAGATTATCCGGCGTGTCAACCGCGATAATCTGGCCGTGATTGATAATCATCACCCGCTCACAGGTCATCTGCGCCTCGGGGAGGATATGGGTGGAGAGCATCACGGTGTGGCTGCCGGCCAGGCTCTTGATGAGCTGGCGCACCTCGGCAATCTGGTTGGGGTCCAGTCCGGCGGTCGGCTCGTCGAGGATAAGCACCGGAGGGTCGTGCAGCAGTGTTTGAGCGACGGTCACACGTTGCCTGAAACCCAGCGACAGCGTCCCGATGATGGAGCTGGCCCGCTCGTCCAGCCCGCAGCGATCGAGCACGTACTCTATGCGGTCGTTCAGCTCATCCCGCCCCATTCCCTGCAGTCGGCCAGCGTACCGCAGATACTGCCGGACACGCATATCAGGATACAGTGCCGCCACCTCCGGCATATAGCCAATATGCCGACGTGCCTCCAATGAATCTTCAACCACATCGAACCCGGCTACAGAGGCCCTGCCGAAGGTGGGTGGGATGTAGCCAGTCAGGATGCGCATTGTCGTCGTCTTGCCGGCCGCGTTGGGCCCCAGAAACGCAACAATCTCTCCCTCAGCCACCTCAAATGACACATCAATGATGGCCGCATGCGGGCCGTAGTATTTGGTCAAGCCCTCGGCACGGATCATGCGCCTTGCCTCCGTTCTGGCTGCCTCATGCTTAGTTATTGCCCTTAGACTCAAAAAAGACCGCCTCGCCCCCTAATCAGACGCGGCGCCCTGCTGCCGGGTTCGCTAGCTAAGTGGGCTTGGCGGCGCAGAGTATCTTGCGGCGGGGTCTGAACCAATTCATCAAGCGCCTCGAAGTATAGCAAAACCGCCTGGGCAGGTCAAGCATCACAATCTTCACGGTAGGGGGCAACGACCTGCCTGGTGGCAACGTCTCCTCGCAGCCTCAAAACGGCATCTCTTGAATGCTCTGGGCTACCAGTGACATCGCGATGGCCAGCATCGAGATCAGCCCCATACCGCAGGCGAAGCCGGCCGCCAGCACCGGCGGCCAGCGTCGCCAGTTCTCATGTCCAAAGCGCTCGCGGAAGTAGTAGCGGCCCAGAATTGCACCAAACGCCTGCGGCACCGTGTAATGGATCATCATCCCAAAGCCACGAATGTAACCATATATCAGCAGGATCGGCAGTCTAAGCCTGTCTAGCACCCAGTAGGCCCCCATTCCGAATACCAGTCCCCCACCGATTAGCCACGGCTTGATCGCTTGCAGGAAGAAGGCCTTCTGACCACCCTCGGTGGTAGAGCTGACCCACAGCCAGGTCTGCATTGCCGACAGGTCCCAGAACTTCTGGACATACGGATAGTTTATGGAGGGGATGGGATTCAGCCGCCAGATGTAGCTCCAGAACAGGAAGCTGCATACCATCACGATCGGGAAGACCATCACCTCTGCTTTCAGGATGCTGGTGAACTTGGTACCCGTCAGCTCCACTTCACGGAACTTCTGGGTCTGTGCCCCGTAGTTCCCCAATGGGATGGGCGCGAACCAGATGGCTATGCCCTTGTACCCAAACCGTCCCGACAGGATGAATGTCGCCTCTCTTATCATCGGGAACGCGATGAACTGCCCAGTTAGGCCGAACATCCGCGCGTTGATGTACGATTGCAGCGGTGTCCAGACGAAGCCGTAGAAGACGACAAAAGCCCAAGGGAACTCAGGTACTAGCCACCGACAGAGCAGTATGTAGCCGAGCGTCGCTGCAGCGAAAACAGCCAGGCAAGTATGGGGATTGAAATCGCCACGGCCCTCCGGCGGCTTGCCAAAGCCCAACGAAATGACCTTCTGCCCCGCAAGCGCACCACTGGCCTTCATCTCCTTGTAGGACGCGTAGACCTTAAAAAACCCTAGGAGCGCCACGGCAAACGCGGTGCCGATGCCAAAGCTCAGCCACAGGTCAATAGAGGTGACAAATGTCGTCGAGATGGAGTCCATACCAGGCTTCCAGGTCGGCATATGACCGGTGACCTGGGCGATGGGGTTGACGATCATCACGGTGACGCTGGCCAGGAAGGTGCCAATCACCATCCAGTAGGGCAGTACGAAGCCAACGAAAATATTGTCCAGCGAGGTGCTAAGGCCCGTGGCCACGGCAGGCAGCAGGCGCTCAGTACCGTTGGTGAAGTCTATCCAGGGGATAGGAAGTATCTGCACTGGCTTGACCAACAATACGCCGGTCAGGATAGGTACAAAGGTGTAGATCAGGCCATATGACACCCCAATCATCGTGCCCATGGAGAAGATCCGCCAGCGCCAGGTCTCCTCCTTGCTGGAGGCCTCTGCCAGGGCCGTGGCACCCTGGGCGGCAATGGGGGCCATCGGGAACGGCAGCTTCTCGCCGTCGGACGTGAGCCTGAACAGCACATAGCCGAAACTGAACCATGCCACCCGGCTCAGGACATTGGTGGCCAGCAGTAGCAGGATCGCCGGCAGCCAATCACTGTCCAGGAACGTACGGCCCACAACCCCCGGCGAGTCCGGAGGCGGCGCCATCCAGATTGGTATCTGGTCCTGCAGAGTGTCAGGTGCCTGGCGGCGCAGGTATTGATTCCAGATCAGCCCGGCAAAGGGCCCGCCGGCCAGGGCCATACCGGCCACGATTCCAGTCAGGCCGCCGGTGATGTAATAAAGCAGGTAAACTTCCTGCTTGCTGAGGATGGTAAAGGAGCGGCGAGCCACCTCGGTAAACAGAATGATAGTAGTCCATTCGGCTGCTGGCCCAAGGGTCTGGCCGGCCACCAAGCCCAGATAGATTGACCCTGGCATCATCACAAAGCCCAGGAATAGTGCCCCGATCACGGTCTTCCATCCGAAGCCATCCTGGAATTCTTCGGGCGTCTCCATCAGGCTCCGATATTCGGCAAGCTCTTCGATCTCTCTCATTGCCATTGCCGGTGATCTCCGCTAGCCTTATACTGTATGGTTCTTGAGCCGTGCGAAACGCCTGTGACCACTCCCATACGACGGGCAGCTCTTACCAATCGTACCCCGGGTCGCACAGGCAGCCTTGCCGCTCGTACGCCCGGGTAGGACAGGCAGCCTTGCCTGTCCACACTGCTATCTGCCCTCGCCAACACAACCCCGAGGCCATCTATATTTCCCCATGCAGGCCATTAATCCTCCCCGCTGCCGCGTACCTGCAGGATTTCTTGGATGAGTTCTGGAGTGCGAGGGTTGAGCAACAGTTGCGCTGCACGAACGCGCAGGTGTTGCTCATCCATCCCGACTGTCATTAACAATGGCAGCGAGCGCTGTGGCACTAGGACTGCCAACTCAGCCACAAGCTCCTGGCGGCGCTGGCTCAGTTCCGCTTCATCCATACTGTGGCAGCGCTCGAGGAACTGGCCAAGGCTTGTGTAGGTCAGCTGGTGTTCGGTACTTCCCGGTTGACCGGCTCCCTGAGCCAACAGGTCCGCCACTCTGTCGCGTTCCTGCAACCATTCATCAGGCTGGTCATTGCGATGGAGGTCAAGCCATCTCCACAGGCCTTCGGCTTGCTGGCCACGGCCGGGACCCTCTTGCAGACCTCCACCTCCCCCCATCCATCCGGCTGATAGCAACGCCCGTTGGAAATCGGTCAGTTCCGTCAGTAGCATATCCAACAGCAGATTGTCGGCCTTGGTGCGCCACCGGTTCATTACCTCTCGCACTGCGGCCATTGCCACCTGGAAGTCCCTGGCCTGCAACTGTTCGCCTCGGAGCAACCTATCTCTCAACTCCACGAGGCTGGTCAGGGCATCGTCGTCCAGACCACCCCCCTCGAGCAGCTCTGGATGCGCCTGGTAGGCGGCCTGCAGGGCGGCGAGTTGCTGGTTACTCAGCGCCAGGCGATTGAGTTGCGCCAGCAGCATTATGTCCGTCCCCAGTTGTGCTGCTGAAGCGACCCGCGGCCCCTGAGCTGTCGCAGGGGCGGTGTTCCCCTGTGCCCACGCCATCGCGAAGCTGATTGCTAATCCCAATATGACTGCCATCATCCAGCGCACTACTATCACTCCCTTGAGTAGTCCATAGCTTTCATCTCATAGGCGCCTCCGGGTTGCCGCGCACTACTATCACTCCCTTGAGTAGTCCATAGCTTTCATCTCATAGGCGCCTCCGGGTTGCCCACACAAGAGACCCCAGAGTGGAGTGGCCACCCCTCACGTATGCTTGCTGCTACCGAGGCACATTCGGCGGCACGTGGACGGCCGGTGGCTCAGGCATCGTGGCCTCTATGTCCTGGTAGCGACTGAGTATGTAAAGGAGGTTCGGTGTCAGCCAGTAATTGTTAGTTATCGCGTCAACCCTGTCCTCATCCAGGCTGCGTTC
>JALGTI010000439.1 GCA_029821455.1 Candidatus Zipacnadia bacterium
TTCGCTGACTGGTAACCTCGGCAATAACCGCTCTACATCCCTGGCTAGCACCGATAAGTCAACCTCGGACACCATGCAGCTTTCGCTAAGCTGGAGCCCGTGGGACAAGCTGAGCCTCAACATTGACCGCACTGCTTCCAAGTCGCTGGGGCGTGTCTCCAGCGGCTTTTACGGCGGTGGCTACGGGGGCTACGCGGCGTCCCTGCCCTCTGATGATGATGAAGAGGACACCAAGACACGCTACGAGGACACCAGCGACAGGATTGGCATCTCCTATCGTCCGTTGGACAGCCTGTGGCTTGACTTCAGCCTTGGCAACCGCACTTACACCAGTGGCGGCGATGTGGGTTATCTGGCCGACAGCGATCAGAAATATCAGAATCTCAGTGTTACCTGGACTGCCTCCGATGCGCTCAGCTTCTCGGCCACTTATGGCCGTGACACCCTCGACTTCCTCGAAGAGGGCCGGGGCACGGTTAGCAATAATATGTTTGCGCTCAGCGGCAACTACAACCCGCCCGGCAAACCCTGGGGTCTGGGACTAATGCTCAACAAGCAGTCCGGCCAGAGTCCCACATACATCGGGTTCGGGGAGCGCCAGCGCTTCATCATCGTGGATACCAGCCTGTTCCAACCTCCACTACAAGCTCAGCGAGAGCCTGAATCTGTATGGCCAGGCAGGACTGGCCGACTTTGACAGCGGTTACAGCGCATTCAAAAAAACCACCGCAGAATTAGGCCTCGCGTACAGGCTATCCAAGACCATCACGGCGGACTTCGGCTATCGCTTTATCAAGCACCTCGCAGGCGAGCCGGAGTTGCCCCTGTGGGGAGGCAGTATCGGATCAGGACAGGACTACCTGGCTCATACCTTTATGCTGGGGGTTAACGCTCAGTTCACCGGCGGCATCGGCGGCGGCTCCCAGTGGCAGCCGAGGAGTACATTTGGCACCAGCGGTTATGGGGGATACGGGGGCTATGGCGGCTACGGCGGCGGCAGCCCCCGTACTTTCGGCGGCTATCAACAGGGCTTTGGCGGACCGCAGCGTTATGGCGCTGGCGGTGGGGCTGGTGGCTTTGGCCCCTTTGGCGGGACCGGCGGCTTTGGTGGGACTGGTCAGTACCGCCGCCAGACCGGCCCCGGGTCTCCATTCGAGGGCCAGGCCGGGCCGCAGCCTTATCGCTCCGGTCGCCAGCAGGGCTTTGAGACCGGGCTGGGCGAGTTTGAGCAGGAGGGCCCGCAGGCTCCGGGGCAGATCACTCAGCCCCCGGGCCTGCAGTTGCCCGCACCTGAGCAGCCGAGGGACATCAGCCAGCAGTGGGAGTACTCTGACAGACTGTCACGCTGGCACACGCCGCAGACGGCGTTGCTATGGCCGTAGGCCCGGTATCCTTGCCCGTAGGACAGGCATCCTTGCCCGTCCATCGCGTTTGTTCCCCCTCCCTTCATGGAGGGGGCTAGGGGGTAGGTAAATAGGCCGGGAGGGTAGATGGAGGTAGTTGATGAGACGCACTATCACCTGTCTGATAGCCATACTTGCCACTTGCGGGCCACTGGTGGCAGCCAGCCCATTCCGCAACATAGATAACACCCATTGGGCGACACGCTGCAATGGCCCGCAGGGCGCTATCGTCATCCCGGAACGCTACGGCGTTTCCACCCAGTCAGCCACCGCTGCAGCTCTGGCGGCAGCTAGCAGGGAAGTTGACCTCGCCCGCGCCGCGCGGACTGTGGAGCTGCTCAAACGCGCCGGCTTGTGCAACAGGCGTGCGCGAGCGGCCTTCCCACGATTAGCTGTCCACACCCGGAACAACCGCCTGGTCCTCCCCGACCTGGTCAACACGATGACCACGCCGGCGGCGCTTGGTGACCCCACCAACGAATTGACCTTTGTTTTCGAGAACTGGGACCCCAGTGAGCAAGCGGCGCTGCAGGCCTACCTGGCTACGGCCTACCCGAAGGCCAAGCTGCTTTACGGCCCGCCGGCCTTCGATATCACGGTCAAGATCATCCGCGACCCGACAATCCAGGAGCTCCAGGGCGGCATCTACGACGCAACTGCCAACGAGATACGGATGCCCGGACTTACGGGCAACTTCCCTGAGGATAGCTTCATTCTCATTATGCTGGTGCTGCACGCCTTTCACGATGACGTGGCGCTCTTCTACGATGCTTGGGAGCAGGGCTTTGTCGGCGCTGCCGCCACTGCTATCCAGACTACACCCGGCGTTTCGCCTGGCTATAACCCTTATGACCCCGGCCCGTTCTATTCCCTATCAGTTTACGAATGCGAGAACCAGCCGGCTCTGGCTAATCCGACTTACTATCCCGCCTCGGGCTTTGCGGGGATGCTGGTATGGCGCATAGCGATGGCGCGTGCGGCCTGGTTTAAGTGCTACATCGAGGACCCCGGCTTCTTCTCCAGTTTCAACCAGCGCTACTACAACCGGTTCTACGAGGGCCTCCAAGGCGACGTGCCGGCTCTCAAGGACATCTGTGCCGAGGCGCTGCCGCAGGTCGAGGGGATGAACTTCTACGACTGGTTCGAGCGCCACTACGTGCTGGACACCTCCATCCGTGTAGGCCTCAAGCTCTATACCTGGAACGTGCCGCTGACAGAAGCCGTGGCGTTGATTGTAGAGCACTACTTCACCGGCGCTGGCGGAGATGAATCACCTCGTGGCGGCGAGGCCCGCACCATCTACTGGGACCACACCTTCACCCTCAGCCTCTACGCCGAGGAGGGCAACTCCATTCA
>JALGTI010000440.1 GCA_029821455.1 Candidatus Zipacnadia bacterium
AGGTACATAAATGAGGCCGATACAGATAGCAGAGTCAGTATATCGTGACAGAGTGCATGCTTGCTGGCTGGGCAAAAACATTGGCGGAACCCTAGGCGCGCCGTGGGAGGGCGACAAGAATATGCACAGCCTGACCTTCTATGATCCGGTGCCCACGGAGGCGGCAGCCAACGACGACCTGGACCTGCAGTTGGTGTGGCTCAAGATGCTGCAGGAACGGGGTATCTACCCGCGGCTGTCAGACTTTGCCGACTACTGGATGAAGCACCTGGCTCCCTATCCCTGGAACGAATATGGTCGGTGTTTGCGCAATCTGGAACGGGGCCTGCGACCACCTATCTCCGGCTGCTTTGAGAACTACTTTATTGATGAGATGGGGTCGCCGATACGCAGTGAGATCTGGGCCTGCATCGCGGCCGGCGATCCGCAGCTTGCCGCCTCCCTGGCCTGGAAGGACGCGGTGCTCGATCATGCCGGTGGTGAGGGCGTCTATGGGGAGATGTTCTGGGCCGCTCTACAGAGCGCAGCCTTCGTCATTTCTGATCCTCTGACACTCATTCAAATTGGCCTAGCAATGATCCCCATCCATTCCCTGATTGCCCGCGCCATTGGCGAAGCGGTCTGGTGCCATCAGAACGGTGTTGAGTGGCAGGAGGCCCGCGAGCACATCCTGCAGTGTTTCGCCTACCAGCGGCCCTGCTATGCTCCCGATAATCACGCTTTCACCATCATCGGCTGGCTGTACGGGCAAGACTTCGGGGATTGCCTATGCACGGCAGTGAACTGCGGCTACGATACCGATTGCACGGGCGCGACGCTGGGGGCGACGCTGGGCATTATTGGTGGGACGGCGGCGATCCCGGACAAATGGCGCGCTCCTATCGGGGAAGACATCATCCTACACCCCTTCACCAAGGACCTGGATGCGCCGGCCACGGTAGCCAACTTGACCGACCAGACGGTCGCCATTGGGAAAGAACTGCTTGGAGAACGCTCGGAGGTAGCGACGATTGAGGACGAGGGCGGGGTCCCCGACGGTCTGCTCTCGTTGTTGACGCGAAATCAACAGGCGCAGGCCGCCCTGCTGCGCGATCCACAGTCAACCGTTGAGGTGGTGGATGGCTACGAGGTGGCGCTGCACTATAGCGGCGAGCCGGTGCTCAGGCCGGGGATTGCCAAGACCATGGGAATTTCGGTGCGGAGGGAAGGAGAACCCGACCGGCTTCTGGAGGTCGAGGCGCAGATTGAGGCGCCTGCCGGGTGGCAGGTAGAGCCGGCGCCGGCGGCGTTAGGCCAACAACGGTTCAGATTGCGGGCAGATGAGGTGGCGGCACGGAACCCCCTGGCTGTGACGGTGGACCTGCCCTGTGGGCAACAGCGGCTTGAGTACATGATCTTCGGCCCGGAGGAGGCCCAGGGCTGGTCAACCGTGCAGGGCGTTCCGACCTGTCCGAAGTGCGGCGCCCGGGTGGACTACTGTATCTGTGCACAACGCCAGACTGACTCCCCCTGACTTGAGTGTGGTTCCAGCCCAAATGGAGGCCAAACGCATGACCGCGCGTGACCGCTTCATGGCATTCTTTGAGGGAAAGACCCCTGATCGCATCCCGTTCTATGAGCAGGCGGTGGCCTCAAGCGTCGCTAGCAAGCTGCTGGGCCGGCCGGCGTTGACTGGCTCCACCAGCCTACACCGCGATACCGCCGAGGCATGGCTGTGCGGCGAGGAGGGCTACCGTGAGTTTGTAGCAAGGGTTGTTGATGACTGCACAGACCTGGCCGACCTGCTGGGGGCTGATGGCATCAATCTTCCTTGGCTCGGCGGTAGACCTACCAAGAAGATTAGCGAATATGAATACCTGTTTGGGGACCCGGATGGCCACTGGTCTATTGGGCGCTATGACCCGGTAGCGGAGACATTCGGCATCGCTGCTACCAGCCACAAGCCGACCTTCGATGAGCTCGAGGCAGCGGCGCGTGCAAGTGCAGACCAGCTAAAAGACGCTCCGCCGCTAACTGAGGATGACTACTGGGAGTTGGGCTTGCTGATTGAGCGCAATCGCGGCAAGCGGGCGATTGTCTCCGGCTTTGGCCTGGGTATTCCAATGGAGGAGGTATGGCTGGAGGCAGTCATCCTGCGACCTGATATCGTCGAATTGTACCTGGACAACGTCGTGGCCAATGCCCGGCGCATTGTCCCACTCCTCAGGCGTATGGGGGTAGATGTGCTGTTTGGCGGCTATGAC
>JALGTI010000441.1 GCA_029821455.1 Candidatus Zipacnadia bacterium
AGTCCTCCCAGAAATTGCCGGTATCAATGTTGATGCCCATCACCTCAGCATCCACATCGCGGCAGAATCTGATGGTGTCCTGGCTGGTCTTGGTGAGACCGAAGTGGTTTTCCATTGCCAGTCTAACGCCCCTGCTTGCGGCCTCCGCAGCGACCCTCTGAAATGCCTCTATTGCCCTCTCGCGCACCTGGCTCTCCGTAGCTGCAGGGTCTCCGACCTCGTGCATACCATTGGCCGGCTGAGCAGTGTTGACGCGCAGCAGTGGAATACCCAACTCCACACAGTATTCCAACCAGGGCATCACCCCTCCATAAACCTCCTGCGTGACCAGGTGCAGTGCCTGGTAGATGTTAGTCTCGGCAGCGAGGGCGATAATCCGCAGGCCTGCCTCATCGCAGAGGGCTTTGACCTCATGCGGCACCAGGCCGCTTGATTGAACGTAACCATCATTGAGTTCAACAGCATCCATACCCATTCCCTTGCAGGCCCGTATAAAGCCCTCAAGGTCAGTGGCGCCCTCCGCGAAGCTCTTTGCGAAGGCAAAGGTTGAGCAGGTCACTTTCAGGTCCAATCACACCCTATCGAGCTTGCTCTACAGCCATTGATGCGCCAGTTGGAGGTTATCGCCAGTATCCGCTCTGATTCACGCACCACGGCACGAATGGCCCCTCGAGGGCCTTGATCGCCAGGTCAATATGACGCTGGCCATCTCGCAGTGTCGGCAGGCCATGGCCCGGAAGCAAAGCGTCAATGTCAAGGCCTGCGAGTTTTGGCAGGTTCTGCCGGTAGCCCTCCAGGGTCGAGCCGCGCCAGTTAATGAGCCCGAGTGTGCCGCCAAACCGAATTACATCGCCCACGAATATGCACTTGCGTCCGCCGATATGCTATGCACTTGCGTCCGCCGATATGCGTGACAAAGCACATCGAGTCCTGGCTGTGGCTGGGAACCAGCAGGCACTCAATCTCCAGCCCAGCCAGCTCCAACACCTCGCCATCTGCCAGCGCCCTCTCTGGCTCGTAGTTCTCCCACGGCGTCTCTGGTGGATACATTCCCTTGTCAATGGCAAGCTGCAGGCCCGAGGCCTGGCGGTCCTGGGTTCCTATTACCTGGGCGCCGAATTCCGCGATCATAACCGGACAACCCAGGGCCCTGGCTAGCATCGGCGCTCCGCACGCGTGGTCGAAGTGGTAGTGGGTCAATAGCAGCCCCTCCACCGGCGGGCCAAGGCTCTTGATGTTGGTCGCGATCTGTTCTGTGGCCAGGCCCGTGCCGGCGTCCACGACCACGATGCCGCCTGGCCCCCTGATGGCCCAGACGTGGCAATCCGCCGGATGTGAGAGGCCGAGCTGTCCGCTGCCGACAATGAAAATCTCCGGGCTGAGACTGACCATAGCGCTTTTCTCCTGAGAGCTTGCTCTTACGTGATGGACAAGTTCATTCTGCACTGCTGCTGGCTTTTCCTTGGTGGGTTGTGGGAACCAGTGATGACGGATTGGTAGTTAATACCTCTTGTGCAGTAGCGGCCGGTAGTGTAGAATAGGCTATGGGTGAGGGGAGCCGGAGTGGCGGAATTGGCAGACGCATGGGACTTAAAATCCCAAGTCGCCTAGCGACGTGCGGGTTCGAGTCCCGCCTCCGGCACCAACTGACATCGAAGCCGCTTTGAATAGTCACCCAACCGGCAGGAGGTGCCTTCGACAAGTTCATAGAATTGTCCGACTGCCCAAGGTGATGCGCGTCGCACCTGGATTTGTGTGACCTTCAACATCATAACAACCGCCGAGGAGGATTTGACTGGCGGGTGTGGAAAGCAACAACGTTATTCAGACAGTAATCGGGATACTCAGAGGTTGTATTCGCACCGGTCTACGATGACACGCTACAATTGATTGAGCCTGCCTGCGGGTGATTGTCCCGGTCTGTGGGACGCAAGCTGAAGCAGCGCCGCACGGGCCTCAGTGCCATCTACGGTTCCAAGACTGTGCTGCGAGATGCTGCCGGTTAGCCGGTGGCTAGTGTTGGGGAGTGATCCCATGTTGGCGCCTCTCGCCTGATGGGATTTTCGTTTTGCCTGCTCGCAGGCTGGCAAAGTAAGCTTGGCTTGTGGCAAGTAGCGTGACACGGGTTGCGGTCCTGGAACAAGGTGTCCTTTATGGCGTGTTATGGAAAAAGGCGTAACTATGTCATATATATCGTCAACACCACGATGAAACCCATGGTGAACAGCACAAGATGCCAACACCGGTGCCTTGCCAAGGAGCTGAAGTGTAGTGTCTAAAGCCGAACAGCGCTCAATTGACCCCGCCAGCCAGCAGATGCTCCGCCGTGCCGAAGATGAGAACCTGGAGGTCGCTTGGGACCGCTTGGAGGCTCAACAGCCTCACTGTGGCTTTGGTGAGCTGGGGGTCTGCTGTCGGATCTGTCACATGGGGCCGTGCCGGATCGACCCCTTTGGCCAGGGGGCTACTGAGGGTGTGTGTGGAGCGAATGCGGATACAATTGTCGCCCGCAACCTGGCCCGAATGATCGCCGGCGGCGCGGCGGCTCACTCTGACCACGGGCGCGACGTCGTCCATGCTCTGGCCCTGGCTGCTAACTACCCCGAAAGCGCATATAAGGTTCAGGACCCCCTCAAGCTCCGCCGCATCGCCCAGGAGTTTGGCATTGAGGTTGATAGCCAGTCCGATGAGGAGCTCGCGCAAGCTGTCGCTGAGAAAGCGTTCACCGAGATCGGTAACCAGGAGGGTGAACTTGTCTTCGCCCAACGCGCTCCGGAGCCGCGCAAGAAGCTATGGCGCGAAGCAGGCATTATGCCACGGGGGATAGACCGCGAGATCGTCGAGATAATGCACCGCACCCATATCGGTGTGGATGCGGACTACAGGAATATCATTACTCAGGGGATGCGGGCAGCGCTATCCGACGGTTGGGGCGGCTCGATGATCGCCACCGACCTGCAAGATATTCTGTTTGGGTCGCCTGAGCCGATTCGCGCCAAGACCAACCTGGGCGTCCTCAAGGAAGACCACGTCAATCT
>JALGTI010000066.1 GCA_029821455.1 Candidatus Zipacnadia bacterium
ACACCAGTGTCAGTGTGGCATACTACCTGCGGATTGCCGACGATTTGCCAGATGCGCCAATGGCCCCGGCGGCTTTGCTGGCGGCGGCCGAACTCCTCGCTGCCGACGACCCGGGCCAGGCCTGCGAGTTGCTCAAGAATCTCCTCAAGCGCTACCCGGACGCGTCGCAGACCGGCCGCGCGCGCTTGCTGCTGGACACGATGCCAAAGGGAATGTGAAATGCCGTGCGCATCGCACAGATAACATACAGCTATAAGCCGATTGTCGGCGGCGCGGACGTGTGGGTGGAGCTGCTGCGGCGCGTGTGCGAGGCGCAGGGCCATGAGGTCACAGTCTATCAGTGCCCCGCCACTGACATTGATGATCCGCAGGTGCGCCAGATAGACTCGCCACTTACGCGCTTGCTGGGCAAACGCGGGGAATTCTGGACGCTACCCTTTGGCTTGCGCTCACTCCGAAAAGAGTTGGCAGCGCAAGATGTGCTTGTCGCTCACTATCCCAACTATCACAGATTTCTGGAGTGGCACCCCCGTACCGTCCTGGTTTCTCATGGGGTCTTCTGGGACGATAGGCCACGTGCCCTCCGCAGCCGTGCCAAACGCCGCTGTGCCCGCCGTGCCTATCATAAGGCGAGCGTCGTCGTCGCCAATGACACGTTCTTCCTGCGCGAAGTCGGGGAGGACATCCAGCCCGGGGCAAAACCATTCAGCGAGGTGGCGGCTAGGCGCTTCTTTGTGCCAAACTGCATTGACACCCATCACTTCGCTCCTGGTATCCCGCACCCAGACCTCACCGTCTGGCCTGTTATTCTTGTGCCGAGGAATCTTTACCGCAATCGCGGCATACATCTGGCGATCCAGGCCTTCGCCCGCTGTGCTGATGAGCTTGAGGAGACGCAGCTTGTTGTGGTGGGGGCAGAAGGGCAATCGGGATACCTGGATTACTGCCGGGGTTTAGCTGCGGACCTTGATGTGTCCGAGCGGGTAGTATTCTTCGGCCCGGTGTCCTGGGAGCAGATGCCCGCCGTTTACTCCGCAGCTACGGTCACGCTGATACCCAGCCTTTGCGGGGAGGGGACTTCGCTGTCTGCGCTCGAGTCTATGGCCTGCGGCACGGCGACTGTCACCACAAATGTCGCAGGCTTGATGGACCTGCCGGCGGCGAAGTGCGACCCTACGCCCGATGCGCTTGCCGCAGCCCTCTTGGAGACCTGGCGTGCTCATGAACGAATTGCCGACCAGCAGCGCGAGGCCGTTGTATCTGTGTACAACCTCGGCAACTGGAACGCCACCTGGCTGCGGATACTTGAGAGGCTGCTGCCAACGGGGTCTAAGAGGTAGGCAGATTGGAGTCGCCCGCGTTCGCTTAGCGGCATCCAGCCGGGAGTTCCATGTGCTGGGATTGCTTCAACCTAGCCTGGGCCAGCCTGGCCACTTGTCCCCAGTCTCAACACCCACGAACTACTTGCCGAGCGGCTGCCATATTACGCACAACTTCTCGTCCCAGGCAGGGGCTGGGCGTCCTCTCACTCATCCGGCAAATGCCCCACGCACAGCATCGGCCCTTTACCGAAGTATATATCCCGTCCCACTAGCGCAAAGCCACAGCTTGCGCCCGGATAATTGCCGAGCACCTCAAGGGTGTGGTCATCCGGGCTTATGCGGAAGAAGCTCTGGCCGGCCATCCCATACATCCAGCCATCGTCTCCCACCTGCAAGGCCTCCATATGCACGTTGCCGGGGGCCTCGAGCGTCGTGACCACCTCGCGCTGCCGGGGATCAAAGACGAAGATGGTGGCCTTGGCTGCACCATACAGCATCCCGTCGCTGCCCATCTCCAGGGCTGCAATCCCGTACGCCCCCGGCACCGGCACACACTCGAACACCTTCTCTTCCGCTTCAACGTCGAAGGCGAACAGCACGGCTTCCTCGGCCTTCGGAGTGGTCCCACCCCCACCACCGATATCCGTGGTACACCAGATCAGCCCGCGTTTTTCGTCCATCGCCAGCGTGATGACTGACTGGTCTGGCACGATGTTGCGCCAGATAGTCTTCTCGAAGCTGCCGGGCTTCAGTCGGCTCAGAGCACCGCCCCAGGTGCCATACGTGGGACGCGACGCAATCCAGATATTGCCATCAAAGCCCGGCTGCATCGAGGTGGGCCGGTTCTGCTGCTCACCAAGCTGGCCCAGGTCAATGGGATTATTGTCCGCTTCCGGGCCGAAGTCAATCGGCTTGGTGGGATCGTACACCGACAGCGTTGTGCCCGTATAGGCGGCGATGTACAGCTTGTCATCCAGAGGGGCGAAGGAATAGACCTCTCCATTGGCGGCGACCAATCTCCCCAGATTCCTCACATCGCCACTGTCGGGAGTATACTCAAAGACCCGCAACGGCATCACGCTGCTCCCGTAGATGCGGCCCAGTGGCCCCTCCCGCACCACGAACAAGCGTGAGCCCACGCAGTCATAGGTATAAGCAATAGTCTCCTTCTCACCGGTATGCGGGTCGCTGACGGTAACACTGCCGGCCCGGTTGCCTATCACGATCCGCCCGTCCCACAGCTTTTCCACACGCCCCGGCGCTGGCTCCGCAGCCTCCAACAGTTGCGCCTCACCTGCAACCAGCTTCCAGGCCTTCCCCTGGCCGGTGGCATAGACATACCCATCCTCACCTTCGTACAGGTTCGGATACCTTTGCCCTTCCCAGCCTGGGAAGTTCACTCGCTTCTTCTCACCGCTGTCCCGCACATAGGCGGCGATGTGCTCGTCCACCATCCGAATCGTGCAATAGACGGTCCTGTCAGCCTCGCCGTACCAGGTATGGTGGGCATACATCTCCGTCTCGCTCATTCGGCCCAGATCGGACAGCTCGCCGGTCTCCGTATCAATCTCAATCAGCTTGGCCCGCCCGTAAGTGCCACCATAAACCTTCCCATCGGAGGTTGCCGAGAAGGTCCACAGATAACCCTCAGATTCGGCGGGGCGGCCCAGGTCCACGAACTCCTCGGTCTTAGGGTCAAAGCGCAGGACGTGTGCGGCATAGTAGGTGCCCAGATAGATGCGACCATCAGCGCCCCGGCAGCAGGCCCACGAGCCGGGCTCGCCGACCGGCGCGCTGTACTGCCTGGCTTCGCCCGTCTCAACATTCAGTGCCACCAGAAACAGAGTCCCGCCCTCCTGGTTGTGGCTGAGGTAGAATGTATTCATCTTCCCGGTCGCATCCGGGCCGATGCACCGGCCCAGAACGCTAGTCTCCCTGATGGGTACACCCAGCTCTTCAAACCTCATTTCACCTGACGCGGCTGCCACCATCATCAACACCAACCCACAGACTATTGTTAGCTTCCCGACTGGAATGAATATATCTCTCACCTCTCACTATCCTTCACTTTCGCCATAAGGGGCCGCAACACCTTCAAAAATCGGCCTCATACCTGCTCAGAAGTCCAGCAGCATCGCCTTCGACGAAGTAGATGCGCCCCAGGACTGTGGCTCTCTGGGCTGGCTCGAGTGTGCCAATACCCGGATCGCCGTGGATGCAGTGATGCGGGGGGCTTGGGTTATGACCCAGGCTCCAGGAGCGCTCCCAGGCGATGCCGATGTGCCAGCTCTCGTTGTGGCTGGCCATCGCGATGAGGCCCACGCTCACCGGCTGCGGCGACGCGCTCCACTTGCGCAGCCCCGGCACCACGCCTCGCGGATAGGGCACCTCGTGCCCCTCGATGCGGTAGGCCTGCACATGTGGCGACCAACTGCCAGTCCAGATGGTGCGCCTCGTGGAGATGGCCGGGACAGGCTGCCCTTCGACCCAAACGATGCAGCGTTCGCCCACCGTATCCCGGAAGTCCGGCGCGCCCCGGAACTGCAGACACGTATCGCAGCAGATGTCATGGAGTGTCCGGTCGCTACGGTTGGTGAAGGTCACTTCCAGATCGAGGCTGTCCTCCTGACCTTCAGCGCGGAAGTTCCACTCCAGTTCCAGGCCGGATTGGCCCTCTCGCATGGTCTGATAAGATGCGATGGTCTCGCCTTCGAACTGCCAGTCTAAAGGCGGCTCGTAGGCGCTCCACATATCCTCCTGGGCAGCGACATTTTCAAAGACCCACATATAGAATGTCTGCCCGGGCAGTTGGTCGTGGTAGAAATTGATGGCGGCTGCATCTTCATTGTTTCCCCATAGATCGCCAGGCGCTATCGTTAGCATCTGGACACCTCTTCTCATAGCCTTTTGCTGGCAGATATTTCGCCATAACCATTCGTTCGCCCAGCTATCCGGCCATTCCCAGGACGCCAGATGTTCGCAATACTATCCATAACCCTGAGTCTAGTACACTCAAGAATTTGCCCCCCGACCTGTGGATAACTTTGTGGAAACCTTTGTGAATCGTGGAGAACCTAGCTAGATAACCTTTCATTGGCTCTCCCAGACCATATTTGTACCAATTCTCACAATTTCTGCGCCACATAGAGCAATTCCCTCTGAAATCCCTCGAAGTCCTCACCCTTGTAGCTGCCGTACACCGCAATTCTACGCAGTCCCGCCCTGGTCATCATCGCGTCAAGCTCATCGAGCCCATACAGCCGAATTGAGGCCCGGTAGTGGATGATATCGGAGTCCTCGGGATCGTGCCAGATGCTGTCCATTCGCCTGGCGTCCTTGCGATAGTGGCAGTTCATCACTGTTAGTGTGCCATCAGGCAGGGTGACCTCCATCTCATACGGCGCGAACAGAATCTGCTGCTCACGGTTGCGAGTATCCAAGAACAGCCGCCCCCCGGGTCGTAGGCACCGGGCCATCTCGCCAAGCATAGCCTCGTTCTCCTCATCGGTTGGCAGATAGCCGAAGCTGTTGAAGAGGTTCAGGACCACGTCGAAGCAGCCGGACCTGAAGGGCAGAGACCTGGCATCGCCTCGCACCAATCCGGCCCGCACATCCCGTTCAGCCATTGCCTGCCGGGCCAGGTCTATCATCAAGCTGGAGCTATCCAATCCGACGAGTTCGAGGCCCTCAGGCGCAAGCCGTACCAGATGCCGGCCGGCGCCGCAGCAGATGTCAGCCACTCGCTGGCCGGGCTGTAGGTTGAGCATCTGGAGCAGCCCCTGGACCTCGCGGTCGGTCTCCGCATCATCGGGGAACAAACCCAGCTTGAAGGCAGCCGGGCTTTCGAAAAAGTGTTGCCACCACTGCTGGTCATAAGGGCGCATAATTGATGGCGAAACTCACGGGGATATGCGGAGTTGTTTCCCTGAAGTATTACCAGACGGTACTCTCAACAATAAAGCTGTCCAGATCACCCAGATAATCATGATACTCAACTGTGACGTCTTGCACCCACGCCAGCCGTGGGCCCTGACGCAGAGCTTGCAGCAGCTCCTCTACGGCCTCCTGGTTGCCCTCGGCCAGCACCTCCACCTGCCCACGGCCCACATTACGCACCCATCCGCGCAGGCCCAACTGGTGCGCCCGGTCAAGCACGAAGTAGCGAAAGCCCACGCCCTGCGTTCTGCCAGTGACAACAGCTCTGACTCTGCGTTTACCACACATATGACTTGGACAGCCCCATCCTCACTGTTGCTGCCCACCGGAGGTGGTGGCCATCTGGATGCCCTTGGTGGCAATCAGCGCGGCGATCCAGCCCAGCACCAGTAGGCCCAGGAGTTTCAGCCCCAGGCTGGCGGCCACCTCACCCAGCGACGGACCCGTATCCGGCGTAGCTACCACCACCGTCTGGCCCTGGTCTGGTTCGGGGCTACTTGGGGTGGCAACCGGGGTCGCTGGCGTTACCTGGGACACCTGGGCATCTATGCCCTGGAACATAATGTAGGCCTGGTTGAATACGAAGACCATCAGGCCTATTCCCACCACAAATACCACCACCCCCAACATGACCAGGATGTGCCTGCTTAGATTGGCGGTGCGCACCGGCTGCTGGTTCTGGTCGTCGCTCAATTCGATCACACTTTCATTGCGATGTAACCCTGACGTACATCAGGCCATCAATTCAACTATGGCTTTTCGCTGCTGGCTGCCCAATTCCTGCCCCGGACGCTGCGGGTTCACGTTTTCTGGCACAGCCCGGGTGTTAGCCGACCACATAGTGTCACGTGCACGAGGAGAAATACCTATCCTAAATCTCGGCGGCGTAGCAGGAAACAGCCACTGGGTGGCGAATTGTTCTTACAAGAGCCACAACGGAGTTTGCGTGCCGGTCGTGCTGTGCGCGGAGGAGAAGGCCGGGAATAACCACCTGCCCGGCGACTGTCGCATCCCCGCACACCTGTAAGGCGTCTGCGCGCACCCCTGAGGAGGCCACTATATCGTATGTCAGAGTTGCGCAGGGATCCCATCCTTGACACCTGGGTGATTATCGCTGCCGAACGCGGCCGCCGGCCCTCTGACTTTGCGGCCGTCTCCGAGCAGTTGACAGTCCCCAGTGGCTGTCCGTTCTGCGCCGGCAATGAGGCCAAGACGCCTCCGGAGATCTTCGCCATCAGGGGAGATACCCCGGCCAATGGTCCGGGCTGGGAGGTCCGGGTGGTGCCTAACAAGTATCCGGCCCTGCAGATAGATGGCGATGTGGAGCGCGCTGGGCTTGGGCTGCTGGACAGGATGAACGGGGTAGGAGCCCACGAGGTGATTATCGAGACCCCTGACCACTTGATGGACATGGCCGTCGCCTCGCCCGAGCATATAGCCAGGGTCTTCGACGCATTCGACCAGCGCACCTGCGATCTGCGTGGCGATCAGCGCTTCCGCCACATCATCATATTCCGCAACTATGGTGCGGTTGCGGGGGCCTCCCTCAGCCACCCACACTCGCAATTGATAGCCCTGCCCATTATTCCCAGTATTGTCGTGGCTAAACTTGAGGCTGCCCGCCAGCATTACGCAGACAAGGAACGCTGCATCTTCTGCGATATGGTGGCCCAGGAGTTAACCCTGCCCGAGAGGGTTATCCTTCGCAACGAGCACTTTGCGGTTCTGTCGCCCTATGCCGCACGCTTCCCTTACGAGGTCGAGATATATCCTCTCAGGCACAGCCACGACTTTATTCTGATGTCCGCTGAGGAGCGCCTGGCTCTGGGCGAGACGCTGCGCTTCATCCTGCAGCGCTATCGCGAGGCGCTGGGCGATCCGCCCTACAATATGATGCTGCACACCTCGCCCAGTCCCCTGCCCAGAGCCGGTCACCCCGAATACTGGGGTACCCTGGCTTACGACTATCACTGGCACATCGAACTGATGCCCCGTCTGACCAAGACCGCCGGCTTTGAGTGGGGCACCGGCTTCTGGATCAATCCGGTCGCTCCTGAGGACGCGGCGAGAGTATTGCGGGAAGGCTCTGATGCTACTGGGTACAATGAGTGAACAAACTGGTGAACAACAAGAGACGCCGAGCGGCGACAGCAGCCAAAGGCTGCCGGAACAGGACCAAATAGGCGGCCCGGAGGCCGAGCAGCTCCGGCAGTTCTTCGAGAATGTTATCTATGCCCTCCCGCTGAGGCTGCTGGTACTGGATCAAGACCTGAGGGTCATCCATTGCAACCCGGCCTACTGTATCCCGCGTGGACTGAGCCGGGAGGAGGTAGAGGGCAAGCGCATTGACGAGGTGTTCCCGGCCTCATTGCTGGATGATGCTGGCCTGCGAGAGGCGTTGATAGCGACCCTACGCACGGGCGAGCGCGTACGATGGTCCGGCTACCGTCACGCCACTCCCGACCACGGCGAGCGTATCGTCAATATCCGGGTCGACCCCTGCAAGGGCTACCGTGGCGAGACTAACGTGCTACTGACCATCGAAGACGTTACTGAACGGCATCGCCAGTTATATGAGCGCACAATCCTCCAGCAGATTACCCGGGCAATGCTGGGGGAGCTAGAGTTGCCGCGACTGCTGCACGCGATCCTGACGGGGATGACGGCCGGTGGCGCCGTGGGGCTGGGATTCAATCGCGCCATAATGATGCTAGCCGACGAGGACGAGGGGGTCCTGCGCGCGGAGATGGCCGTAGGCCCGGAGAGCCAGGAGCAAGCGGCGCAGATTTGGTCCGAGCTGGCCGATGAACACCGCACGCTAGAGGAGTTTCTGGCCGACTACGATAAACTGCCGCCGCCGGACCAACGCCCCCTGCACCAACTCGTGGAGCGGCTGGTAGTACCGCTCTCGGAGACGGATACTCTCCCGATGAGCGCTGTGGCTTGTGGCGAGGTCATCCACGTAACAGACGCGCGCAACCACCCCCAGGTCAGCGAGGAGTTGTACCAGTTATTGAGTGCTGATGAGTTTGTGGTGGCGCCAATGGTGGCCAAAGACAAGATCATCGGGGCAGCCATCGCCGACAAATTCATCACCCGGCAGCCGATCAGCAGGTCCGACATCCAGATGCTAACCGCCTTGGCCAATCAGGCGGCCCTCAGTATTGATAGCGCCCGGATGTACCAGGAGGCTACCCAGCGGGCCGAGGAGTTGGACGAGGCCTACCGCCAGCTTCAGGAGGCCCACCAAGAGCGCATCCGCACTGAGAAGCTCGCGGTAGTGGGGCAGGTCACCGCCATCGTTGCCCACGAGATCCGCAACCCCCTGTCAACCATCGGTGGCTTTGGGCGGTCTGTCCTGCGAAATCCGGATATGGTAGAGCGTAATCGCAGAAATGCCGAGATTATCGTGGAGGAGGTGCAGCGGCTAGAGGGCATCCTCGCCGATCTGCTTGACTTTACAAGACCGCGCCCACCAGCGCTAGCGCCAACCGACCTGCGGGCCCTCACAGTCAGTGTCCTCGACCTGCTTCGTGGGGAGATCGAAGTGGCCAACATCGAGACCCGCCTGCAGTTTGACGATGAGCCCCTGGTAGTGTTGTTGGATGAGTCACTATTCAGGCAGATCATTATCAATCTGATCAAGAATGCAACGGAAGCGATGCCCGACGGTGGAACCCTTACACTGGGGGCGCGCAGGCTTGATGGGCGCACACAGCTATCCATCAGTGACACCGGCCCAGGCATCCCGGAAGAAGAACTGACCAACATATTCGACTCCTTCTATACCACGAAATCAACCGGAACCGGTCTGGGATTGGCCTTGAGCAAACAGGTCGTTGCTGACCATGGCGCCGAACTCTCTGTCACCTCCACAGTCGGCAAAGGCACTACCTTTTACATCACCTTCCCCGCTTCCACCGACACGGAAGCCGGCCCTGCAGATGCTGATTAGGGAATGGCTCCTTAAAGGGAGAGATGCAAATGGCTACCGTCCTGGTAGTAGATGATGACCGGCATCAGCGCCTGCTATATGAGCAGGAGTTGAAGTTCGCCGGCTACGATGTGTTGCTATCCACCAGTGGTCCTCAAGCCATAGAGGCTGTGGCCAACCAGAAGGTGGATGTGGTTGTCCTGGACATCGCAATGCCTGGAATGGATGGGGTGGAGACCCTCAGCAAGCTGCTCGACTTAGACCGCCAGCTCCCCGTCATCCTCAACACTGCCTACGCCAGCTTCCAGGACGACTTTATGACCTGGGCCGCCGAGGCATACGTGGTCAAGTCGTCAGACCTCACGGAGCTGCTGGAGCAGGTGGCCGAGGCGCTGCGCAAACGTGGTATTGACGTGCCGCCGCCTTCTCAAGAGGAGAAGTAACCGCGTGGCTGCCAAGCGCGAGTTATCTGGGCTGATGCGACGTACTCTGGCCATGGTGATGGCCGGCGGCCAGGGCATGCGGCTTTATCCCTTGACACAACGTCGCGCCAAGCCGGCTGTGCGCTTCGGCGGCGATTACCGGATGATTGACTTTACGCTCTCCAACTGTGTCAACTCAAGCCTGCGCCGTATCCATATACTGGCCCAGTTTGCGGCCTCATCGCTTAACCGCCACATCAGACGTGGCTGGATACCGATGTTTTGCGAAGAGCTGGGAGAGTACGTTAACCTGGTCCCGCCCCAGCGCATTGCGGCGGACCGCTTCTATGCCGGGACCGCCGATGCCATCTATCAGAACTTGTTTATCCTCCAAGAAGAGCGCCCGTCCCGAGTGTTTTTGCTATCCGGTGATCATGCTTACAAGATGGACTACGCCCGGATGCTGAGCTTCCACGAACAGTGTGGCGCCGAACTGACCATCGCCTGCCTCAAGGTGCCCCGCCAGGAGGCTACGGACCTGGGAGTGGTCGCTGTTGACGGCATGTGGCGTATCGTCGAATTCGAGGAGAAGCCGTCACAGCCCCGCAGCCTGCCCGACGATCCCGACCACTGTCTGGTCAATATGGGCGTCTATGTCTGGAACACTGCGATGCTGGTCCAGTGCGTCTGCGACGACGCCACCAGCCACACATCACACGACTTCGGCCGTGACATCCTCCCTCGCCTGGTAGCCAAGGGGGTGCCCGTCTACGCCTACAACTTCGCTGATCCCAAGACTGGCCAGCCGGCGTACTGGCGTGACATCGGAACGATTGACAGCTACTGGCAGGCCAATATGGACCTGGCCGAAGTGACCCCTGAACTAGACCTCTACGACCGGGAATGGCCCATCTATACCTACAAGGGCCAACATCCGCCGGCTAAGACGGTGCATCCAGAGCTGACCTCAATCAACCAGTCGCTACTGTCGGGCGGTTGCATCGTCTCCGGGGCCACGCTTGCCAAGTCCATACTCTCTCCGGGAGTGTATCTGCACCGTGGCGCGGAGGTGACCGAATCCATCCTGATGGATGGGGTGGAGGTTGGTCGCGGTGCCCGCCTGCATCGGGTCATCGCAGACGAGGGCGTCACAATCCCGGATGGTGTTCAGATCGGCCTGGACCACGAGCAAGATCGCAAGCAATTCACCGTGACTGACGGCGGCATCGTCGTGGTGCCGCAGAGAGCCATATTGCAGTAGAGCCAACTTCTCCGGGGGTGAGAGCTGTGAAGGTATTACTGGTATCAGCAGAGGTAGCGCCGTTTGCCAAGGTTGGTGGACTGGCGGACGTGGCCGGCTCGCTGCCCAAGGCGCTGGCAAACCGGGGCCTTGACATCCGCGTGTTGATGCCCAAGTACCGACAGGTGATAGAAAGTGGTCAGGACTTGTGGCGCGCGGTGCCGGGCTGCCCGGTGGCGATGGCTGGGTGGGAATCTGGCTGTGCGTTGGATGAATCCCGCTTGCCCGGATCGGATGTGCCGATCTACTTCGTCGAGCACCACGACTACTTCGAGCGCGAGGGCATCTATGGACCTCCGGGCTCCGCTTATCCAGACAACCTTGAGCGCCTAACCTTCCTGTGCAGGGCGGCCTTAGCCGTGCTTGAGCCGCTCAACTGGCAGCCCGATGTCATTCACCTCAATGACTGGCACACCAGCCTGCTGGCGGTCTATACCCTCGGCCAGGAGCCTGCTACCCTCTTCACGATGCACAATGTCGGCGGCGGCTACCAGGGTGCTTTCGGCTCCGAGCAGGTCCCGGTGACCGGACTGGACTCGCTGGACCCGACGACGGTAGAGTTCATCGCTCCTGAGGGCATAAACCTGGCCCGCGCTGGTCTGGCCTGCGCTGATGTCATCAACACTGTCAGCCCTACTTATGCCAAGGAAATAGCTTCTGAGGAGTTTGCTCCAGGCCTCAGCGACCTTGTGAACGCCAGGGCAGACGATGTGTATGGTATCCTCAACGGCATAGACTATGCTGTCTGGAACCCAGCCACTGACCCGGCCCTGGCGGCTAACTTCACCAGGGATGACCTGTCAGGCAAGGCCACCTGCAAAGCCGCCTTGCAGAAAGAGGCGGGCCTGAAGGTGGATCCGGATATCCCCCTCGTCGGTACGGTCACCCGCCTGGCTGCTCAGAAGGGCCTCGACCTGCTGGAGGAAGCCCTTCCTGGCCTCACAGGCGTGCAACTGGTCATCCTGGGCACTGGCGAGCGGCACTATGAGGAGATGCTGCGGCAGGCGGACGCAGATCGCGACGACCTCAGCGCCTTTCTGCGCTTCGACGCCCAACTGGCCAGACGCATCTACGCCGGGTCCGATATGTTCCTGATGCCATCTCGCTATGAGCCGTGCGGGCTGGGGCAGATGATTGCGATGGCTTATGGCACCGTACCGATCGTGCGGACCACCGGTGGCCTGGCCGACACGGTAACCGAGAAAGGAGCCCAGGCCAACGGCTTTGTCTTCACCGAATATAGCGCCGGGGAGTTGGTGGCCG
>JALGTI010000442.1 GCA_029821455.1 Candidatus Zipacnadia bacterium
CACTCCCGCTGAAGCTGCCACGAAGGCAAACAGCTAGCAGATCTGGAGCGTGCCCAGCAGTGGAACCAGCAAAGCGCCGCCAATCAGCGCTCCGACGGCTGCGTCAATCAGGTCGGCGCCATAGAGCACCGTGGCCGCGTGCATTGCCTCCATCTCGCCCACAATGGTCTTACCCGCGCCGGTTGGCGCATACGCTATCAAGCTGGTACCGGCGAGTACCTTCCCGGCGCAGGCCGCCTCGGCCTGAACCGGCAGCAACTTTTTACTGTAGTTGTTTTCCCACGCCCGTAGTAGATCACGATGAACCCCGAATGCTTCTAAAGACTGTACCCGCATGCTGCTCGCCTCCTGCCAAATGCCCGCACACTATTATATCAAACATACGTTCTAATGTCAAGGGGAGTTGCTTCGTTGAGGAGGTTAGCGCTATAATGACGGTAGGACAATCTAGAGCAGGCACGTGCCCAGTCATGGGGGTAACGCAAAGCCGGCAACTGCTTTGACTGCTCAAACGCGGCAGTTCGGCATACGGCGGATGCGAAAGCGAATCTGACGGAAGGGATGAACATAAACAGGCAAGTGGACGAAGAGAAGGCCGGAGCCCTGATGAGGCGGTACTGGCTGCACGAGAAGTGGGTACAGCAAGAGTGCCCTATAGAAGCCGCGCCTTCGGAAGACGATGCTATAGGATGGTACGGATGGTTGATGGAGCAGGAGCCGGAGGCATATACTCTCTTCCGCATCGCACTGGGCGAATATCTGTGCGAAACGCAGGGCTTCGGAGCAATGCTGTCCGATGTGAAGAGGCTATTCTCGGATTGCGACCGTATGTATCCACAGGAGATGATGCACTTTTGGAGCCACTATGAAGACCCACCGCTGGAATTCAATGCGCAATGGCGTAACATATGGCCCATCAGTACGAGAATGGCTTTCGAGCCAACTGACCTGTTCTGGTACCAGGAGAAGTACGAAGTGGACTTATTCCTCGTAGTATTGGCGCAGTTGCGAAGCATCAGGTTGGGCAGTGGGTGGGATGAGTATCTGTGCAACTTGCGGGATAGTAGAGGCAAGTTGAAGAAGGGTGTCGCGGTAGACTTCGTTCTCGGAGGCCTGGGCGGATATGCAGGGCTACACAGGGACCTTGAGATAGCCTACGACCCGAGGCTGAGGAATACGATCGGCCACAACATGTACACCGTGGTTGACAATACGCTTAAGTCTCTCGACGGAGAGATAGAGGTAAGCGTACTTGAGTTTGTGGACGCGTGCCTTGCGTTACAGAATGTGCAGAATTCCATCTTGTGGATGCTGAGCCGCAAACAGATTGACTTGCGGCCATTGGTGGGATGTGGGGTGGTCACAACAATGCTGCTTGGGGACGGAGATAGGGTTCCGGTAAGTTTGCAGCTAGCCCCCTTCTTTGAGATTGATTCAGAGGCAGCGTGGCTCGATCAGGTGTGCGTGGCGTGGGACGATGGCGACGATACATTCGTTCTACAACTCCCGCATACGAGTGGGTATGGCGCGGCAATCTCTCAGCCCCTTGCGGCAGACCTACTTACCGCATGCGGAACTCGAGTGGCCTGGAGCCTCCTTCCCGTGATGCCGTGCATTCACCATGGGCACAAGAGTATTGAGACACCGTGGGGGCCAGTTTGCGTTCAGGGAGGCGCAGTTGTGAAAGAGGTAGAACTGATATAGGCGTAGGCTGGATCTAGTCTGTGCGGACGGTGGTAGTACCGATTGGGAAGCCAGGGCCGTAGGGCCATACGTCGTGACCTAAATCCCGGAAGATGCCGTTGTTGGACGCTACCCACCATTAAATTGATCACCGAGGCGACGGGGGGCAGCTGCATAGACACGCGTGGGTCACAGACGAGCAACTTGCTGAGTTGGTGAAGGAGACAATCGAAAAGAACATCGAGCCGCTGATTCGCTTTGAGAAGCTGCTGAGCGGCGAGGCGGTCTACGACCACTGGTGGGGCGTGGAGTGACTGGAGGAGGATTCTAGTTGCCGGCCACTTTGCGGACTGCATCTGCCAGTATCGCAACGGCCTGGCGGCAATCGGCTTCACTGACCATCAGCGGTGGGACCAGGCGTACCCTGTCGTCGCCCATAGCATTGACCACCAGTCCGGCCGCCAGGCACTGATCCTGGACGGCCTTTGCCGAGATCCCGGGCGTAAACTGCACCGCCATAAGCAGGCCCTTACCACGGATACGGAGCAGCTCCTCGAGAAGGCTGCCCATCTGGGCGGCGTTAGCCACCAGGCCCTCGTCTTCGATGACATCAATAGTCGCCAGAGCTGCGGTGCAGGCCAGATGATTGCCGCCGAAGGTGGAGGCGTGGTCGCCGGGCTGAAAAGCGTTGGATACGTCTTCTTTGGCCAGGCAGGCCCCAATAGGAAAACCTGATCCCAACGCCTTGGCCAGGGTGATGATGTCGGGGATGATGTCCGCATGTTCGTACCCGAACCAACGCCCAGTCCGGCCCAGTGCAGTTTGCACCTCGTCGAGTATCAGCAGGATGCCACGCTTGTCGCAAAGCTCCCGTACCTGGGGCAGGTAGTCGTCATCCGGGACGTTGATGCCGCCTTCGGCCTGGATCGGCTCCAGCATCACCGCGCAAGTGCGCTCGCTTATTGCTTCTTCCAGTGCGCCGACATCATTGAAGGGGACGTATGTGAAGCCGGGCAGCAATGGGCGGAAGGCCTTCTGGTATTTCTCCTGGCCGGTCGCGGCGAGCGTCGCCAGCGTCCGGCCGTGGAACGACTGCTTCGCCGTGATAATCTCGAAGCATTCGCCGCTGCGGTTTATGCCAGCCCATTTGCGTGCGAACTTGATAGCGGTCTCGCCAGCCTCAGCTCCGCTGTTGCAGAAGAAGCAGCGATCAGCGAACGACAGCTCGACCAGCCGCTTCGCGAGCTGGGCCTGCGGGGGGATGTAGTAGAGGTTGGAGGTGTGCATTAGCTGGCTCGCCTGCTCGCAGATGGCCTCTACCACGCGGGGATGGCAGTGGCCGGTACTGGCCACCGCAATGCCTGCCAAAAAGTCCAGATACTCATTGCCGGCGGCGTCCCACAGCCGACAGCCCTCCCCGCGCACGAACGCTACAGGAAGCGGGCTGTAGGTGGGCATCAGGTAGCGCTGGCTCAGTTCGATGGCTTGCTGGTTGTTCATAGGATGCCTCTTTTGCCGTTAGCCGCTCCTTAAGACTGCGGAAGAGCGTTCAGTTGAAGCAAACTCTCCTAGTCCGTCTCCTCGGGGCTGGTCAGCGCCTCCAGGTCCGCAGGTAGGTTATCCAGCAAGACAGTAGCATTGATCTGGTATACCCGCTCGCTCTGCGAAGTCTGGCAGTAACGCGCGCCAGGCTGGGCTTTATTGCCCAGGCGGACCTTGATTGGTTTGCTGCGGCCGGCGATTTTCAGCGTAATGACCGTATAGGGAACCGCCAGGCCGTAGTCCATAAGGTCTCCCTGCTCAGGCTGCTCCTTTTCGAAGGTGACGGCCTGCAGAGTGTCCAGGCTCCAGAGAATGGCATCAAGCTTGCTACTGTCGGCCTTCATTCCGGCCGGTGCCTGCAGAATCCATTCGCCGTCGTCGTTCTTGTTGGCTGCAAAGTTGAGTTTCTGCTTGGACTGGACCTTAACCTCCAAGACCTTCTCCCTGGCGAAGTCGAGGATGGTCTTGTCGCGCAGATCGAAGAGGCTCTTGCTGACCTGGCTCAACAGATCCGTCGTGACCAGCAGCAATTGCGGGCGCTGCTCCACATCCACGTATACTACTTGCTTCTGCTCGGTGCCTTCGTCGGATTCCCTGGGCACTTCCTTTTCAATCTGTTTGCCGATACGGAAGGTCCGCTCCTGGCCGTCTTTGGTAGTCAGCGAGACTGTGGCCTGAGGCTTGTCCAAGCCCACGCTGCTCAGATCTTCGGGCCTGTCAGCGAAGTCGGCAGCCTTCGCGCGGATTATGCCGTCTACTACGTCCTCGACGACAAAGCGGTCCGCCGCTGCCTGTATGGGCTGATGCAACTGCCACTTGTGGGTGTCACCTTTGCTGATTCGTTCGGCTATGATGGTCGTGTCAGGCCGCTCGATCTTCAGCGTGCGGACAT
>JALGTI010000443.1 GCA_029821455.1 Candidatus Zipacnadia bacterium
CGGGGTTGGGTTGCGTATCATCAGACCGCCCGGCAATGAACTCATCCGCATGGTCCGGCCCGGCGACCACAAAGCCATGGGCCGCAAGTTCCTCAGCATGTGCTGCGCCCGACGTCGCGCATGCACCTCCACCGTGCGAGTAGACCACGAGCGGGAACGGCCCTTTGAGAGCTGGAGCCTCCCACGCCACATTGCCTCTCATGCGGAAGACTATCATGCTGTACGCCGTTTCGTCGGGCTCTGCGTCAGTGGGATACCAGACGGCGATCGTCAGCGTCGAGCCGTCGTCCTGCGGAACATGCAGGAGCCGGAACCCGATCTGGAAGCCTTCGCCTTCGGTCTGCGCTACGCCCAGTGACACTGCGACAGCCAAGACGAGACCGAGGCTCAGGTATCGCAGCCGCAGTCGCCGACGCACAAAGCCAGCTATCATCACTCACCAATCCTCCTTGAATCAGCTATCCGAAGGACGCCTCCGGCGAACCAGAGGTTCCCTCATCTTTCGTACCCATCGCCTTCTGCCCGCTCCTCTCAGGGCGAGGGCTAGGGGGTAGGTTAGCTCAGCCGGGCAGGAATCCCTACACCGAGCGCGAACCGGCAACATCACACAAACCTGACAAGGAGGGGCGATACGATGAGCGCGGATAAGTTGATGTACATCGGTGGCGAATGGGTCGAGAGCAACTCCGGACAGGATTTTGAGTCTGACAATCCGGCGACAGGCGAGGTCCTGGGCACAGTGCCACGCGGAAATGCTGACGACATTGCGGCGGCCGTGGCCGCGGCAAAGCACGCCTTCCCAGCCTGGCGCGATACCCCGCCAGATGAGCGCGGCCGGTGGCTGCTCAAGATTGCTGAGGCACTCCGGGAGCACGCTGAGCAACTGGCGGTTGTGCTGGCCAAGGAAAGCGGGCACTATCTAGGCAAAGCGCAGGGCCTGGTCGAATTCACGGCCCAGAACGTGGAGTTTCACGCCGGCCTGGCAGATAAGGCCCGGGGCGCAAGTATCCCCACCGGCCCAGGCCGACTGGCCATCACCCGCCTGGAGCCGGTTGGCGTAAGCGGGCACATTGTGCCATGGAATTATCCGCTGTTCCTCATTACCCGCAGCGTGGCTCCGGCAATTGCGCTTGGGAATACAGCCGTGATCAAGCCGGCCGAGCAGACCCCGCTGATGGCCATCGCTCTGGCAGAGGTCATTGATGAGGTGGGTTTGCCGGCGGGGGTCTTCAATGTAGTGACTGGGTTTGGCGAGGAGGCCGGCGCGCCGCTGGCCGCTCATCCTGACGTGGGCAGCATCACATTCACTGGCTCTGTGGAAACCGGCCAGCTTGTGATGAAGGCCGCCTCAGCGCACATGGCCAAACTGACCCTAGAGTTGGGCGGTAAGACACCGGTTATCGTCTTCCCCGATGTGGACGTAGAAGTAGCGGCCGAGGTGGCCATGCAGGGCATTCTGTCCCGGTGTGGTCAGGTCTGCATCGCTGGCTCGCGGCTGTTGTTGCATGATGACATCCACGATCAGGTCGTCGAGCGCCTGGTGGAGCGCTTCAGCCAGGCGAAGTTGGGCAATACCCTCGACCCTGACACCCAGATGGGGCCGCTAATTTCCCAGGAGCAGCTTGAGCGGGTGGAGCAATATGTGGAGATTGGCAAGCAGGAGGGCGCCGAGCTACTGGTCGGCGGCGCAAGGCCATCCGACCCGGAACTGCAGAAGGGCTACTTCTACCTGCCAACCTTGTTCGGCAATGTCACCAGTGGTATGCGCATTGCGCAGGAGGAAATCTTCGGGCCGGTGCTAGCTGTGATGCGTTGGAGTGACGAGGACGAAATGATTCGCCAGGCCAACGACAGTCCGTACGGTCTGGCGGCCGCTATCTGGTGCAAGGACATTACCAGTGCCATGCGCACGGCCACGCGGCTGGAGGCGGGCGGCGTCTTCGTCAATGAGTGGATTGGCGAGGACTTCAAGGCGCCCCATGGTGGCTACAAACTCAGCGGCATCGGCCGCGAGAACGGCTTTGAGTGCATCGAGCATTACACCGAGGTCAAGCATATCGCCATTAGCCTGGAGGCGGAGAAGGCCGAGAACTGGTGTGACGCGCCGCTGTAACAGGGCCTTCAAGTCCGTATGATACTGGATAAGAACAAGAGGGAAGAATGGTCCAAGCGAAAATGAAAGTAGCGATTATCGGCTGCGGCAACGTTGCCAGAGGGCATATCA
>JALGTI010000067.1 GCA_029821455.1 Candidatus Zipacnadia bacterium
GCGCGTCGGCTCCAGCAGTTCTTCGCCCAGTGTCCGCCCCAGTTCATCAACCCTGTCTTCCAGTTGCAACCCTCTGGCTTCCAAGAGCACCTTGCGGGCCAGTGAGTAGCCGTTGCTGTGCAGGCCCGAGGAGGGAAGAGCGATAACGACATCCCCTGCCTGCACGGCGCTTCCGTCTATTACCTCATCGCGCTCAACAGCGCCAACTGCAAAACCGGCCAGGTCATACTCGCCCTCGGCGTAGAAGTCCGGCAGTTCGGCTGTCTCGCCCCCCAACAGCGCGCAGCCGGCCATTTTGCAGCCTGCCGCAATGCCCTGCACAATCTCCGCCACCTTTTCCGGCTCCAGTTTGCCTGTGGCAACATAGTCCAGGAAGAACAGAGGACGAGCGCCCAATATCGTCCACACACATCGCCACCAGGTCCTGGCCGACAGTGTCGTGCTTATCGAGGGCGAAGGCGATCTTGAGCTTGGTGCCGACGCCATCCGTGCCGGCGATGAGCAGCGGGTCTCGCAGGCCTCGCAGGGCATAAGCACCGCCGAAATCAGATAAACCCGTTACGACATTGGCATCGTGGGTCGCCCTCACGGCGGCCTTCATCAGTTCCACGGCATGTTCGCCAGCCTCGATGTCAACACCAGCGTCCTTATATGAGAAGCCCTTCATTGCAGCTTACCTCCGCGTTCAGCATTTGGACCAGAGAGGTCTCTTGTGCTGCGTTCCGGTGCTTTCTCATCAGGGCCCTCCGTAAGTCAGTCGGGCAGACAGGCCTTCGCCCGCCATAGCGGGCTATGGCCCGCGAAGGCAGGCATCTTTGCCTGTCCCTGCCTTATGTGCAACGACAGCGGCGACAGGCAAGGATGCCTGTCGTACGAACGGCCCTGGTTTCCCTGGCAAAATGCCATAAGTCAACTTGCCACTCAGCACCGGCCTATTCGCTGCCAGCCTCTGCGGGCTGGGTTTCCAGGTCGAACTTGGTAACCTTGACATCGGGCGGAATGGGGATGGGGTACTGGTTGTCGAAGCAGGCAGTGCAGAAGTTGGACTTGGGCAGGCCCACGGCGGTTATCAGGTTCTTTATATTCAGATACGCCAGGCTATCGGCCCCGACGTGCTCGCAGATCTCTGGCACTGTCAGCCGCGAGCCAATCAACTCGGACCGCGCGGAGGTGTCAATCCCATAAAAGCACGGCCACTTGAGCGGCGGACAGTTGATCCGCAGATGCACCTCGCGAGCGCCGGCCTCGCGCAGCAGCTCTATCTCTGGACCGGTAGTAGTACCTCTCACGATCGAGTCATCAACCACCACTAAGCGCTTGCCGGCGATCGACTCGCGCAGGGGCCGCAGCTTCATCCGTACGCCCAGTTCCCGCAGCTTCTGTCCGGGCGCGATGAAGGTGCGATGAATGTAGCGATTCTTGATAAAGCCTTCGCCGAAAGGGATTCCTGAGACCTGGGCAAAGCCGATAGCGTGGGGGATGCCCGTTTCGGGAATCCCGATGACCATATCCGCCTCCGCCGGCGCCTGCTGGGCTAGCATGTGCCCCATCTGTACCCGGGACATGTACACGCTCTTGCCGTAGATATGACTGTCGGGCCGGGCGAAGTAGATGAACTCGAAGATACAGACTGCCTTGCGAGCAGGGGCCAGAGCCTGAATGCTATTCAGGCCGTCCTTGTCCAGGATGACTATCTCCCCGGGCTCTACCTCGCGCACAAAGCTGGCGTTGATAGTATTCAGGGCGCAGGTTTCCGAGGCGATCGCCCAGCTTCCCTCATTATAGCGCCCAATGGCAAGTGGCCGGACCCCGTTGGGGTCACGAACCGCCAGCAGCTTCGTAGGCGTCACAATGCCCAGGGAATACGCGCCCTTTGCCTGGGACATCATATCGGCGACTGCTTCCTCAATGCTATCGGCGCCGGACTGGGCGATGAGCTGAACGATAACCTCCGTGTCGCTGGTGGTCTCGAACCGCATCCCTCTCGCTGCCATTTTATCACGCAATGCCTTGGCGTTTATCAGGTTACCGTTGTGCGCTATAGCAAATGGCCCGCTCCGGTGTTCTCCCAACATCGGCTGCGCGTTCTCAATCATCTCACTGCCGGTGGTGGAGTAGCGCACGTGGCCGAGCGCGACATCTCCCTGCAGTTGGGCCAGCGTCGCCTCATCGAATACCTGTGTGACTAGTCCCATCTCCTTCTTACACTCCAGCGATCGCCCGTCACCGACGGCAATGCCGGCGCTTTCCTGTCCACGATGCTGGAGGGCAAAGATCCCAAAGTAGGCCAGGCGGGCTACATCCTGGCCGGGTGCGTAGATCCCAAATACGCCGCAGGCGTCGCGCCACGTGCGGCTGCAGGCCAGAGGACAGGGGGCTTCAATGCTAACCTTGTATTGCATTCCTATGGCACCTCTGTAGCAGAACAGGAGACGGCCTCCGATCAACTGCGGTCTGATGCCTCAATCTGTGCTGCCTTAGTTGCGACCTTTCCCGCCATCGCAGCGCGGTGCTGCTTGAGGCGTTCGGATAGTCCTGGGTCACTGAGGGCCAGGATTTCGGCGGCCAGAATCGCAGCGTTCTGCGCGGTGTCAACGCCGACCGTCGCCACCGGGACCCCCGGCGGCATCTGCACTATGGCATACAGGGCATCCTGCCCACCCAGGGGAGAGCTGGAGATGGGCACGCCGATGACCGGCAAAGTTGTGTGGGCGGCCAGCGCTCCTGGTAGATGGGCCGCCCAGCCAGCCCCGGCGATGATGACCTTCAGTCCACGCTCCTGGGCGGTCCTGGCATATTCAACCGCCCGCCCCGGCGTCCGATGTGCCGATGCTACCGTCATCTCATAGGCGATGCCAAGTTCGGCAAGCTGATCAGCGCAGGCCTGCATCACCTTCAGGTCCGAGTCGCTGCCCATTACGATCCCGACCATATTAGCCTCCATCTCCACGTGTGTGGGGCAGGCTTCCAGCCCTGCTGTGCCTCGTACGACAGGCATCCTTGCCTGTCGGTCTTTTCATTCCCTCCCTTCAGGGAGGGGGCTAGGGGGTAGGTGCTCTCACGCCTCCACTGCCCTTAGCGCAATATCACTGCGGCAGTACATATTCTCAAAGCTAATTTTCCCGACAGCCTGATAAGCCCGGTCCCTAGCCTCAGCAAATGTCTGCCCCAGCGCCGTCACCCCCAGCACTCGCCCGCCACTGGTCACCAACTGGCCATCCTGCATCGCCGTGCCGGCATGGAACACGGTCACAGCCCCGTCCGCCTCCGCCTCTTCCAATCCGGTGATTGGCTTGCCCTTCTCATAGCCGCCTGGATACCCGCCTGAAGCGACCACAACGCAGACTGCCTTCTGATCCCGCCAGCGCACATCAACCTCATCTAATCTCCCCTCGACCGTGGCCTGCAGTATCTCCACCAGGTCGCTTTCCAGGCGCGGCAGCACCACCTGGCTCTCCGGATCGCCAAACCGGCAGTTGAATTCAAGAATCTCCGGGCCGTCTGGCGTCAAGATGCACCCGGCATACAACGTCCCGCAGTAGGGGCACCCTTCCTCCGCAAGCCCCCGTACGGTCGGGGTTATCATCTCATCTACAATGTACCAGAAGGTCTCATCATCGAGCACCGGCACTGGCGAGTAGCAGCCCATGCCGCCGGTATTATCGCCGGTGTCTCCGTCGCCGATGCGCTTGTAGTCCTGCGACGGTACCATCGGCACGACCGTCTCACCATCTGTGAAGACTTTTATCGAGCACTCCTGGCCTACGAGACACTCTTCGATGACCACCACCTCGCCGGCCTCGCCGAATGTCTTGTCCACAAAGCAGGCCTCAATGTGCCGCTCGGCCTCTTCGATGGTCTGGGCCACCTTCACTCCCTTACCGGCTGCCAGGCCGTCGGCCTTCACCACAATAGGCGCGCCTTGCTGCCGCACATAGGCATTGGCCGAGACTAGGTCATCGAACACTGCGAACTTCTTATTCGAGATGCCGTACTTGTCTAGCAGTTCATCAGTGAAACGCTTGCTGCCCTCAACCTGGGCTGCCGCCTGGGAGGGACCATACAGCGCCAGGCCACGCTCGGCGAACACCTCAGCGATGCCCATTACCAGCGGCAGCTCCGGCCCGACCAGCGTCAGGTCCACGTCGTGATCTTCCGCGAAGTCGGCTAGGGCAGTGAGGTCCTCGACATCAAGCTCCACCAACTCGCCCTGCTGGCTGCAGCCGGCATTGCCCGGCGCGCAGTAGATGGTCTGCGCCACCGGGCTTTGTGCAAGCTTCCAGGCGAGGGTGTGTTCGCGCCCGCCTGAGCCGACGACTAGTAGCTTCATCAGGTCAAATCAGCCTCGCGAAACTGGTCTAGACCATAAAAGCGCCGGTATTGTGGGTGAAAGAAGGTATCCACGGTTCCCACAGGCCCATTGCGGTGCTTGGCAATCATTATCTCAGCCTTATCCGGCTGGTCATCCTGGACCGGGGCCTGTTCGCCTTCTGTCTCTGCCGTTTCTCTGCGTTTGTAGTAGCTGGGCCGATACAGGAAGCAGACGAGGTCGGCCTCGGCCTCGATGGAGCCTGATTCGGCCAGGTCCGACAGGATCGGCCGCTTCTCCTCGCGGCGCTCCACCAGGCGGCTGAGCTGCGAAAGGGCCACGATTGGGCAATTCAACTCCCTGGCTAAGGCCTTCAGTGAGCGGGCGATCAGTGACACCTCCTGATGTCGACTCTCACTGGTGATGCGCTCGCCGGTGGTGACGAGCTGCAGGTAGTCAATGATGACCAGGCCGATGTCGTGCTGGGTCTTGAGGCGCCTGGCCTTGGAGCGCAGCTCCATAATCGGGATGCCAGGGGTGTCGTCAATGAAGATGGGGGCGGTGGGCAAGTAGGCGAGCACCTTGCCGATCTTACTCCAGTCGTCCTCGCGGGTCATCCCGCGGCGTATCGCCCACGAATTAACCTGGGCCTGGGAGCACAGCATCAACTCGGCTAACTGCATCCTGGCCATCTCCAGACTGAAGATGGCTGTCCCGATGTTGTGCTGGACGGCAGCGTGCAGGGCGAAGTTGGAGACTGCCAGGGAAGTCTTGCCCATCGAGGGGCGGCCAGCAACTATCACCAGGTCCCCGCGCTGAAGGCCGGAGGTAAGTTTATCGAAGTCGCTCAGACCAGTCGGCACCCCCGAAATGTAGCCGGGGTGTCTGTAGACCTGGTCCAGCTTCTCGAAGGTGTCCTGCACCAGCGGCCCGATGGGAGTGAAGTCGCTGGTGATGCGGCGCTGGGCGATCTCAAATATCTTCTGCTCAGACCTGTCGAGCGCCTCGCCGACGTCCTCCGGATTGTCGTAGCCGAGGCCCTGGATCTCGGCCCCGGCGCTGATGAGCTTGCGTAGTACCGCCTTCTCGGCCACGATCGTGGCATAGCGCACTACGTGGGCAGCAGTGGGCACCTCGTTGATAAGCGCCGTGAGGTACTCGGCCCCGCCCACGCTTTCCAGTTGCTCATTCCTGCGCAGTTCGGCGCTCACCGTAATGATGTCCACGGGTTCGCCGCGGTTGCTGCAGGCGATCATCGCGCGAAAGATCAGCTTGTGGGCTTCGGGGTAGAAGTCATCCTCCCGCACGATCGCCATGGCGCGACTGGCCGCGCCGAGTTCGATCAGCATCGCCCCCAGCGTCGCCTGCTCCGCGCCAATATCGTGCGGCGGCGGCGCCTGTGCTCCACTGGCTGCCTCATCGCGCGATCTGTCAATTGCCACACTCATCAGCCCCTGGACGCCGCGCGTCCGATGGACATTGTGCTATAGTGTGAGCTATTGCTCGCCTTCCGGCTCAATCTTCTCGGGCTCTGACGGCGAGGCGAAGTCTTTGGCGTCCGGCTGTGCTTCTTCGAGTTCTGGTCCCTCGGGGATGCTGGGCTCTTCCTCAGCCTCTGCCCCAGGTTCCTCGACAATAGCCGCGTCACCCTCAGCCTCAGCTTCGACCTCTGCTTCCGGTTCAACCTCCCTCTCCACTTCTTCTTCCTCTTCGCCCTCTGCAGCGACCACACTGATCGCCAGTTGTGTCCGGACGCCTTTGTACAGGCTGGCGGTGACCAGATAGTCGCCGGTCTGGCGGATAGGCTCAGCAATTTCAATGTCACGGCGCCCCAACTCCACATCAAGCTGTTCACCAATGGCGTCTGCTATCTGCTGGGGGGTAATCTGCCCATGCAGCCGTCCACCCTCACCGACGGTGGCCTCGATGACGATAACGTGCTCAGCGAGCTGTTCCGCCTGAGCAGCAGCCTTGTCGCGCTTCTCCGCCTGGCGCCGCTCGATAGCACGCTGCCGTTGCTGCAGGTCCTTCAGCGCCCCCTTGGTGGCCTCGACAGCCAACTTTCGGGGCAGCAGGTGATTGCGGGCGAAGCCATCGGCAACTGTCACCGCATCGCCCTCATGTCCAAGGTTCTGTACATCCTCTAGCAGTATGACTTGCATTGCTTGTCCTCCAGGCTACACACTATTCTGTCTGTTCAGGGCCCTTGGTCTCATCGGTGTGGTCGCTGATTATCGTGCTCCTGCGAAGGCCGATCAGTGGATCTGGGCGGCCAAAGAGGTCAGCCACACCAGTGGTCAGACTCCAAGTATCACCTAGCTTGAAGACCCCCCGCGCATCGAAGAACAGTTCGTCGGGGTCCCACAGTTGCATCTCCAGCAAAAAGCGCGGACTGACTCGGTAATCGTAGCCAATGCCTACCTTGTTACCAAAGAGGCCCGCTTTCCCCACACCATCGCCTCCAAGTGGAATTGCACGTTGGAAGTTGAACCTTTCCGCGTCGCCCAAATCGCGGACCCCCAGCAGCCAGTAGTCATGCGGGTCGAGGCCATACTGCAAGTGCAAGTCGAAATCAGCACGCAGTCCTTCGTCCTTGGCTGCCTCCAATGCCAGACTGCCAGTGGTCAGCGTCGGCTGGAACTGCCGGGCTACCATCGAGACCTTGTCCATAGTCCTGTCTACCCTCGTCAAGGTGGCATCCGCCTTCCGCGCCACCTCTACGCCGACCTCGCTAGCCTCTCGCACGCTGTGAACGGACGCCTGGATGTCCTCGGTGAAGCCTGGGTCGGTAAGTACCTCTTCAGTATGGGCCGTGATGCGCTTGATACTGGCCAATGCATCTCGCAGATCCGCTGCCGTCTGCCGGATATCAGCTTGCAGTTGATCATCGCCCGTCAGCTTGCGTACATCTGCAGTCAGTTGGTCAATGTTCGCTGCGGCACTGCCAATGCTGGCCAGAGACTCTTCCCACATTGCCTTGGTCTCTTCACCAGTGGTGAGTTCGCGAATCTCGGTCATCATCGCCCGCAGGTCCTCGGTGGCCTGGCGGATATTGGCCGCTGAGAACGTGAGCTGCTCAGGCAGAGGACTTGTTTCAGCCATCTGGCGGACCATTTCGGTGGTCTTCTCTATGTTGCCGGCCGCCATGGTCAACTGCTCCAGCATCGCGGCGATCTTTGGCTCAGTCGCCCGGCCTGTGCGTGTGAGCACCTCGACCAACTCGATGACGCCAGCAGTGGCCTGGTTGGCGCGGGCCGTGGTAGCCGCCAGGCTCTCCAGAATCGCTTTGACCTGTGCGGCATTGTATTCACTCAGATATGCGGCCCGAGCATTCGTCAGCACTAGCTCAGCCTCCCGCATAACCCTCTCGGCGGCGTCGGGCAGAGCGCTAAAACCAGCAGTCCCACCCCCTGCTATCTCCTTGTCACCGGTCAGTTGCTTCGCCGGCTCTGCCGGTTCCCTGGTCAGGGGCGGGCGCTGAACGCTGACGAAGGTCTCGCCAATCAAGGCAGTTTGCTCGATGACGAAATTGTCATTTTCATACAGCAGAATGTGGTGCTCAATGGCCAACTCCACGGCCACCGGCTGGTCAGGGAACTCTAGGGTTGGCTGTAGGGCCACCCCCGTCACCTTCCCGATACGCACCCCAGCCAGCCGTACGTCGCCGCCGGGCTGGAGGTCCTTGACATCGGCGAAGCGCACGATCAGCGAGTACGACTGCAGCCTGGCGCCAAAGTCGCTCAGAAACGCCACGGTCGCGCCTACAAGCAGCAGCACCGCAAAAAACAGCAGGCCAACCTTCGCCTCCGACGTCATTGGCCTCACCATCCCGGCACGGTTCTATGCAACTCGGGCCCTGACTCAGACCTCAATCGGGCCCTCAGCCGCTCCTTCGACGAACTGCCTGACCACCTGATTGTCGCTCGTCCGCAACGCCTCGGGAGTGTCGCAGACAATGGCCCTGCCCTCATAGAGCATCATCACGCGATCTGCCAGCCCGAAAAGCTCGTCCACCTCGTGGGTCACCACTATGGCAGTGGTGCCGAAATCGGCGCTGAGCCTCAGAATAAGGCGGTCAATCACGGCCGCCATCACAGGGTCCAGGCCCGCGCTGGGCTCGTCATACAACATAATAGACGGCTGCGTAATCAAAGCCCGCGCGATACCCACACGCTTACGCATCCCACCGGACAACTCTGCCGGCATCTGGTCCTCAGTACCGGCCAGGCCCACTATTTCCAGATGCTCAGCGCATTTCCTTTCTAGTTCTGAAGGCGATATGTCCCGCCGTTCGCGTAACCCGAACAGAACATTCTCGCGCACAGTCATCGAGTCAAACAGCGCGGAATACTGGAAACACATCCCCATCTTGACGCGGACGCGGTTAAGTTCCCTTTCGTTCAGCCCGATGATGGACTGGCCCTCGATGCGAATGTCGCCACTGTCGGGCCTCACCAGGCCCATAATATTGCGCAGAAGCGTGCTCTTGCCTGACCCAGACATCCCCATTACCCCAAACACTTCACCACGGTGGGTTTCCAGGCTGACGCGGTCCAGTATGGGCCTGCCGCCGATGCTGTAGGTCAGGTCTCGTACCTGGACTACCGGTTCACGTTGTTGGCCCATTAGCCTCGGAAAATCAGTGCGGTAAGGAATAGATTCGCCCCGTAGATAAGCATAATGCAATAGACGACCGAGCGCGTAGTGGCCCGCCCCACTTCCTCGGAGGCCATCTTACATGTCAGCCCCTGGTGGCAGCCAACGATGGCGATTATAATCCCAAAGACCGCCGACTTACCGATACCGGCGACAAGAGTGTATGCCTCAAAGGTGCCCGGAATGTGGGTCCAGTAGGCCCCGGCGTTGAGTTCTGGCATAAGTACGGCCATCAGGTATCCGCCCGTGACCCCGATGATGTCGCCCACGAACGTCAAGGTTGGCACCATCAAGCCGCACGCCACCCAACGGGGCAGAGCGAGATAGTCCACCGGGCTAGTTGCCATCGCCCGTAGCGCATCTATCTGCTCTGTGACCTTCATAGTGCCCAGCTCAGCGGCCATAGCCGAGCCAACACGCGCTGCGACTACAATCGAAACGAGCACCGGGCCCAGTTCGCGGCACATCGTCTCGGCCACCACACGCCCGGCGTAGTTGCTCACCCCCAACTGCCCTGTCACGATGGCCATGTGATAGCCTATCACCATTCCGGAGAAGATCATCGTTACCGCCACAACTGGCAGCGATGCCACTCCGACGAACGCCATCTCAGCGATGGTGGTCTTGTACTCAAGCCGACCCTTGACCAGTCCGACGAGGATATCCAGTTGCAGCCGGGTAGTCTCGCCGAAATAGCTAAAAAAGGCAATGACCTGGCGGCCGGTCGCTGAGAGCAAGGAGGCACCACCCGGGAGGGAAAAATGAGGCGATTCCCCTCTTAGCGACATTATATCCACGCGCCTGCTGAGGTGTCAAGGTCACTCGCAAGCAGCGCATACAGGGACAAATCTGTGTTGCGGCTTGTGGCTTCAGGGGCGAAGGTCCTCGGGCATTCAGCTTGACTTGCCACCCCTGGCCCGCTACAATTCGTGGCCAGGAGGCTGCAGTTAGAGCTTGCCATCAAGCCAATCTCTCGCAAGGCGGAGCCGGCGTAGCTCAACTGGCAGAGCAGCGGAATCGTAATCCGCAGGTTATCAGTTCGACTCTGATCGCCGGCTCCAGTGTCCAAGATAACGCCTGGTCAATCGCTCCAGGTAGACAGGCAGACTAAAGGCCTGACGCCACGGGGACAGGCCAGGCGTGTTGTCATTAGTGGGGAGCACATACCGGCTGATGAGCAGGGTTACGAAGGCGATTGTGCCGGCAGCCGGGCTGGGGACTCGGCTGTACCCGGCCACCAAGTCCCAGCCCAAAGAACTGCTGCCTTTGGGCACGACGCCGGTCATCCAGATGGTGGCGGAGGAGCTGGCCCGCAGTGATGTCACAGATGTGTTGATTGTCACGGGCCAGAGAAAACAAGCCATCGAAGAGCACTTCGATCCCCGCAATGGCCTGCAGCCGGAGGACGTGGCTCCCAGCCGCTCGGGACTATTCCGCACTGAGCCCATCAAGTTTCATTATGTGGTCCAGAGTAAGCCCAGGGGGCTGGGGGATGCGGTGTTGCACGGAGCCAGCTTTGCGGGGGACGATGATGTGATTGTGGCATTGGGTGATTGCGCCATCGTAGGCGGCCAGGAGCCTCGGCTGCTGGACAGGATGATTCAGGCTCATTTTGAGCATAACGCCGCAGCCACCATCGCAGTCCAGCGTGTCAGTCCCGAGAAGACGTCGAATTACGGCATTGTGGAGTTGGCTGAGGAATTAGGAGCAGCCGCGCAACTGGCTGATGTGGTGGAAAAGCCGGGCCCGGAATTGGCGCCCAGTAACCTGGCCATCTGTGCACGCTATATCCTTTCGCCCCTTATCTTTACCTACTTGGGCCAAGGGAAACCGGGGTTTGGTGGAGAAATACAACTCACCGACGCCATCCGCGCGATGATCGGGGACGGCCATCGGGCTTATGCCGTGCCGCTGAACGAGGATGAGCGGCGGCTGGACGTGGGCGAATTCGACAGCTACGGGCGCGGATTTGTGCGGGCGTTGTTGGAGGATTCTGAGTACGGCCCGGGGTTTGGGAGCTATCTGCGGGCTTTGGTTGCGCACATGGAGGATCCATCGGCCCCCGACCCCGATGGGCAATAGGTGCGCAGCCTCAATAATGGTCGGTCAAAGGAGGGGCGGCAATGCGCGATGTAGAGAGTATTGTGGGCCTGAAGGTCATTTCGATGGTTGAAGGCAAGCAACTTGGCAGTGTGAGCAGCGTGGTCTGCGACCTGTCAGCAGGCCGGATGGTTGGTGTAATCATCGGTGACCCGCCACAAATGGGGGTTACGGTCGCGGATATTACGACTCTGGGCACGCATGCCCTGATGGTGCCTGACGCCGGCGCTGTCAAGCCGCTGGGTGAACTGCCTGCTCTGGTCGAACGGCGGGCCGTGGGACAGGCACCGATGGATGTCATCACCAGCGACGGGCGCATTTTGGGCAGTTTGACGCGCGTTTACATTAACCCCGACACCCGGCAGGTCACGCGCTTTGAGATCTCTGGCGGCATGTGGCGGGATATGACCGAGGGCGTGCTGGTGCTGCCCCACATCGAGGGCATTGTACACGGACAGGATGTAGTGATCGTACCGGCGGATGCAGAGGCCTTAACCACCGGTGGCATACGGGAGCACCTAGAGAAGATGGGGGCGAGGGTGAAGTCTGGCTACCACCAAGTAGCTGAGCGGACCGAGGAGCTAGTTCAGGCCGCCCGTGAAGAGAGACAAGCGTCTGCAAAAAAAGTTGCCAATAACTGGACTGGTGGCGAATCCAAGAACGATACAGACCCTAACCAGAATAACTGGGGCGGCAGGAAAGACCAGGTCTAGGTTTCAGCGATGGTAACCAGAGCGCAAATCGAAGCTACAGCAGCGGCTCTCCAGCGAATCGAAGGCCTCACAGTCCTGACCGATGAGCCAATGGCCGCCCACACATCCTTTGGGATCGGAGGGCCGGCCGAGCTCTTTGTCATCCCCACCGATATCCCCAGCCTCAGCGAAACAATACGGGTGCTCCACGACTTCGGGATTCAGCTGGTCATTCTGGGCAATGGCACCAATGTGCTGGTGCGCGATGGCGGCGTGCGCGGGGCTGTGATCAAGCTCGGCGGAGCCTTGACTGAGCTGCGCGAGGAGGGCGAATTTGTGGTGGCCGGGGCCGGCGCCAGCCTCGCGACGCTGTGCAGGTACTGTGCCGACAAGGGTTGGGGCGGGCTGCTGTTTGCCGCCGGCATTCCCGGCAGCGTAGGCGGCGCTGTGCTGATGAACGCCGGGGCCAATGGCGGAGAGATGGCGGATGTGGTGGCCTGGGTGGTGGCTGTGAATGCTCTCGGTGAAGTTGAGAGGCTGACGGCTGATCAACTGGGGTTTGGATACCGGAGCACTGAACTGCCGGTGCCAGGCTGCGCGATTGCGGAGGTGGCATTCCAACT